>JALYWZ010000337.1 GCA_030852505.1 Myxococcota bacterium
GGCCCACGCTCGCCCGGGGGCAGGTTGCAGAACCGCATCCTGATCGTCGTGGCGACTGCCCGCGCTGACCGCCAGACGAGCGCCGCAGAAGCGTCGGCGCTGAGCTTCTGCGCGCCATCGATGAATCACCCCTTGGAGGTTTCCGATGGCTCGTCCGATCCCGCCCAATCCCGATATCGCCGCCCGCGTCCGCGCTCTGGTCGCTGAGACCTCGCTCGCCGAGGCAGGGCGCCGTCTTCGGCTTGCCGACGCCACCGTGGCGAGGCTGGCCGGCGGTCTGCCCGTCACGGAGGGGACCGCGCTCGTCGCAGCCCAGCGGCTCAACGAACAGGAGCCGGCCTGATGTCGGAACCCGATTGGATCGCCGAAGTGGTGGCTGAGCTTCCGTCCCTCTGCACTGTCGCGGAGGCCGCACGTCTGCTCCGCGTGAGCTCGCGGACCGTGCACCGCAAGCTCGCCACGGGTGAGCTTCGTTCGGTGCGGGGTCGCCAGTCCGGATCCGCCCCCAACTTGATCCCGCGCAGTGAGCTCGGTCGCTACCTGCGGAGCTTGGAGACCGCGGCCTGATGGACGACGCCGATCATGTCGTGCTGGTCCTGCCGCGCGGCGAGCGTGGCGAGATCCGGCTTTCGCGGTCGAGGTACCAGGGCAAGACGTTCACCAAGCTGCACCTCTGGTATCCGACCGGCGACGGAGAGCTCAGGCCCGGGCGTCAAGTTGTCACGATTCGTGACAGCGAGATCGACCGCGTGATCGATGCGCTGCAGAGGATCCGCTCGAAGGTCGGGCAGGGTGCTGAGCCGTCCGAGTCCGAACCTGACCGGCGCGGAGATCGCCAGGCCCCGCAGGGGGAGATTGACGAGGGGTTGTTTTGACCGCCGCTCCGCATCTTCGGCTCGTGCCGGGGCAGCGCGGCGAGCTCGAAGTCTGCACGGCCCTGGTCCGCGCCTTCCTCGGTGTGACCGAGAACGAGCCGATCGAGCTCACCGCGTTCGTCGAGGGACGCATTCACGTTGCGCACGCGACGACGGAAGCCGACCACGTGCGGCTGTTGCGCGAAGCCGAACAGATCCGCGGATTCAACGGCGCCTATCAGCTGGTCAACGGCCCGATCGACCCGACGTTGCTCGCACGCTACGAGACCGGCCGCTGGCACAAGGCTTGGAACGGGCGCGCCACCGACCGCGACATCAGTCAACTCCGCGCGCTGTTCGTGGACTGCGACCCCATCCGCCCGAAAGGGATCTCGAGCACCGGCGCGCAGCTCGCCGCCGCACTCGAAGTGTCGAGCGCCGTCGAGTCTTGGTTCACGGAGGCGCTTGGGGATGACCTGCCGATCGGGCACGGCTGCTCCGGAAACGGCTACTTCACGCTGATCGCGCTCGAGTCGCACGCCCCGAGCACGGAGACGACGCGGCGGATCGCCGAACTGCTCGGGTTCATCAACAAGCGATTCGGCACCGATGCCGTCAAGATCGACACCAGCGTCTCGAACCCGGCGCGGCTTATGCCCGCGCCCGGCACGTGGAAACGCAAGGGCACGAACACGCCGGAGCGGCCGCATCGACTCACTTCGTTTTCTTGCCGCGGCCGAGTCCGCCGCATCCCACTGGAGGCCCTTTGCTGACAGCGCTTGAGAAGCTTCGAGGCGAGGTCGGAGACGAGAAGCCCGAACCCAGCCGAGCGGGGCCACGTGGCTCAGGGAGAGCAGACCGCCTTTTCGACCTGGCGAACGGTGTGGGCGTCGTGCGCGTGCTTGACCGGCTCGGCATCGCCCATGCGAACACCTCGCGCGGCGAGATGGCGACGTGCCCCGGTTGCGGCGAGGAAGGCGCTCTTGTTTGCGTGAATGGGGGCGCCGAGGTCGGGCTGAAATGCATGCACGCTCGCTGCTCGAGCGCGGGCCCACCGGATCACCCCGGGCTGCGTTCTCCGGTGGATCTCGTAGCGCACGCGGAGCGGCTCGAGCCCGCTGCGGCAGCACGCAAGATCTGCGATTGGTTCGGACTGGAGGCGCCGCGCTCAAAAGCGCGCGACCTGAGCGACGACTATCACCACACGGACGCGGACGACCCACGTGCGCCACCGCATCCGGACAGTCCGGAGATCAAGCCTCTGCCGTTCCTTTGGCTCCGCGACTTCGGTGAGCTGCGGAAGCCGCCACCGCTCCGGTGGCTGCTGCACGACATTCGCACGGGCAAGCCATTTCTTCGCGCGGGAAAGTGTGCCGTGCTCGGCGGCGACGGAGGCGTGGGCAAGGGCTTCTTTTGGCTGTCGCTCGCCGTCTGCATCGCGCTCGGGCGCGACTTGTTCGAGACCTTCAGACCAGCGCAGCGCGGTCGCGTCGCGATACTGGCCGGCGAGGACGACCAGCAGGAGATCCATCACCGACTAAACCGGATCGCCAATGCCTTCGCGCTCAGCGAAGACGAGGTCGAGCAGGTGAGGGACCGCGTCGGGATCTTCCCGCTCGCGGGGGAGCACGTCAGCCTGCTCGAGCTCGACATGGCCAGGAAGACGCCGCAGCGAACGCCGGTGTTCGAGGCGCTCGTGAAACAACTCGCCGACATGGCGAAAGCCGGCGGCTTCGAGTGGTCGTTCATCGGTCTCGATCCGCTGGCGCGCTTCGGAACGGCGAACGTCGAGTCAGACCAGGCGACCGCAACCGCCTTCGTGCAGGCGCTCGAAAGCATGGCTGCGCGGCTTCCCGGGGAGCCGAGCATCGGCATCACCCATCACTCCAGCGCCGCCTCAGTCGGGGCGGGTCGATCGAATCTCAGGGGCGTGACGGGCCTTCGAAACGCTTTCCGGCTCGTCATGCTGCTCGACGCTTTCGAAGCGCCGAGCGGGCTCCGCGGCGTGCTTCTACGTAACGACAAGAACAACCTCGGGCCGAGGGCGGATCCGCTCTGGCTGGTGCGTTCCGAGAACGAGCCGCTTCCGGATGGCGGCTGGCTCGAAACGGCGGGAGTACTCCGACGCGCAGAACAGCACGAAGTCGCTGAGCTGGATGGCGTCGCCGGCACGTCGACCAGCGCCTCACGTGAGCAGCGCGAGCAGGCCCGCGACACGGCGAAGAGAACGCGGTTCGAGGATGACTGCATGCTCGTTTTGGAGTGCTTGCCCGCCAGTCCGCGGTCTGCCACTCGGGACCAGTTGCTTGCCGCTCTTCGAAGCAAGGGGAAGCACTGGAGCCATCACACGCTCGGGGGGCGCGTTGCCGCGCTCCTTGCCGACGGCCGAATCATCGACCTCAGCGGCGGGGAGCGCGCCAAAGCACGGCAGTACGCTCGCGGTCAGTGACGGCGTCGCCGGCGCTTGGCGCGCTGTTCGGTCCGCTCGCGTAGTTCGTTCCGTGCTGCTTCCTCAGGGTCGGGAGTCGAACACCATCGAGCCAGCATCCCCAGCGCGGTCTGGGGCGCCGCGCCGCCGTATCGGCTCCCCGGTGGTTGTTCCACCAACTCGCCGACGATCTTTAGCAGCTTGACGGACAGGCCCCGAGGCAGCGGGCCCATTAGGTGAGATGGGTTTTGATGCAGACGAGCAAACAGATCTTCCGCGCTCAAAACCGTGCGCTCAGGCAGCACGTTGACTCTGCGCCCGCGGCGTGCGTCGCTTTCACGCACGGCGCGGTGGCGAGCCTCGATTGCTGCTTTCGCCCGCCGATCAAGCCAATGCAGGACCAGGCTCGGCCAGGCGTCGAAGAGCCGGTGATGCAGGGCCGTGAGCTCAGGCAACGCGCGAAGCGCCTGCCGGTCGATCTTGAACTGCTTTTCAATCTCCGGCGGCCGCGCAAGCGGCCACAGCTCACGGTACCGGCTAAGGGGTCCGAGTCGCGCGACGATCGTCGTTGCCAGTTCCACGTATTGCTCGAACTCGACTTCGGTCAGCTCTCGCTCCGGCTCACCGGAACCGCCCTCCCAGTCCACGATCCGTCCGAGCTCTTCGTCGAAAGCTGCCGGCGCGTCGCCGCGATTTCTGCGCGGCGGGGCGGGCGCCTCGTCTGTTTGCCGGTCCGTGTCGAGAAGCGAAGTTTCCCGGCGACGGATTCGAGTCCGCGCATTGTCACGCTGCTGCTCCGCGATCAGCTCCTTGAGCCCCGGCTTTCTCGGTCTTGAGGCTGGTTTCGCCACTTCAGCCCGCCTTCGCTCTCGCGACGGCAGGCCGCGCCCCAACCGCCGCGATCACCGCTTTCATCTGATCCTCGATCATCATCGCCGCCTCGAGCGTGCGCGCCTCGCGCGGGATGCCGCGAGCGACGTCGATGTAGTGCCGTTCGGCGACTTGAACGGAGTGCCCGAGTTGCTTGGCGCTGCGATAAGCGGACGACGCGCCGAAGATGCCGCCGGCGTTCGTCAAAAACGTTCCGCAGGTTCGCCGCAGCGCTTGCCAATTGCATCCCGCGGGCGCGCCGTAGTCCGCGCGCAACCGTCGCTCCGCGGCGTGGGCTTCACCGCGCGTCAGACCGAACACGCTTCCGCGCCCGCCCGTCTTCATGTGCAGCGCAGCGAGCAGTTTCCGCAGCGCCGGCGACACTTCCAGGCCGACGGTGCGCGCGCGGTGTGTCTTGCTCTCGGCCGTGATGTAGATCTCACCGACGACCTTGCCGTCGTTGTCGAGCGCTTCGAGATCGACTTGGTCCCATCCGAGATCGATCAGTTCGCCAAGTCGCATGCCGGTGAGGAGAGCGGCGGCGACAAACGGAGCAATGGCCACGTGCTTCGGCGTCGTGCCGAGCGGGCGCTTCCCGGCGTGTTCTTCGCGGGTTGCGGTGAACGTGTCAGCGTCGTGCCGGAGCGCGGCCTCGAGCAGCTTCTGGAGTTCGTGCGGCTTTCGGTAATCGATTCGATGGGTGCCCGTCGAAAGCTTCTTCAGGCCGTCGGCGAGCTCGTCGGCCGTCAGCCGCGGCAGTAGTCCGAGCCGGCGGCAGTAGGTGAGGACCGTGCTGACGGAGCGGAGCTCGCGATTGATGGTGTAGGGCGAACGCGTCTCGGTCGTCGCTTTCATGGCTCCGCGCTTGCCGCCGAGCTCGCGGGTCCGCCGGCGTTCCTTGATGACCTCGGCCCGGAAGGCGACGAGCCGAGGGCCCGTGAGGTCGTCGGCCGACCGCAAGCCGGTCTTCGCGGCCCACGCGGTCAGCTTGTCGGCGGCGGCCCGGTAGACCTCGAGCGTCTTGGGCCGCAGGTGCTCGTGATCTTCGAAGTACCGCTTCAGTGCTGCCTCCAGCGCCGTGCCGGTCGTTCGCTGCGCTCCGCCCTCGAGCTCGAAGCGCCGCCGGGCGAGCGCCTTCGCCTTCCGAACGGCCCAGTCCTCGCGGAGCTCGGTCGTGCTGAGCTGGGCGTCGAGTGACTGCTTGACGGTTCGGCCCGAGTCGGGGTCGGTGTACCGCGCTCGCCAGCCGATCCGCCGCTCCGGGTCGGGCTTCAGCAAGACGACGCCCGGGTGTCGGGGACCGCGGCGCCGGCGGGCCGTCACGACGGAACCGCCCGCAGCCGGCTCGCGGAGCCAGGTCCGCGCCGCTGGTACTTTTGCTGGTACTCCGTGACGTCGATCTGTGTCATTCCGTGGCGAGCAACGTACCACCGGGCCGGGCGATAATCTCGAGAATTCTAGGTCGTTGCTCGCCACCGTGCGACACAGCGGGAAGCGCCTTCGAGGCTTTACACACCGGATGTCGCAGGTTCAAACCCTGTCCCGCCCACGAAACACGAGCGCATGAGACGAGAAGGGCCGGTGTGCGCCGGCCCCCGTCTCGACCCAACCCATCTACTAACGGGTCGACATCACGGCGCGGCGCCGTCGAGCGCGGGCGGCGAGGAGCAGCGCGAGTGCCCAGGCCGCAGAGGTCGCGCGTGTGCCGGGCGCGGG
>JALYWZ010000338.1 GCA_030852505.1 Myxococcota bacterium
GATCGATGGAGAGGCGGTAGGTCAGCCGCGTCAGCAACGAGCGGTTTCTCCGCATGATGAGGCGGTCGTTGAGGTCGGGCAGCCCGATCAGGATCAGTGAGAGGAGGGAGCGGCTGTCCCAGGCGTAGTTCAGCAGGATGTGGAGGTGATCGAGGGTGTCCTGGTGCAAGAGGTGGGCCTCATCGACCAACAGCACCGGGAGCGTGCGCTCGCGAGCGAGCTCTTCGACGTGCTTGCTCACGGACAGGAAGACATCACCGGCGGTAGCGCCGTACGCGATGCCGAGGGCGTGACAGAGATGGCGATAAAAGTCGCGGCGCCCGAGCGTGACGTTGTGGCAGTACGTGAGCCGAAACGCTTGGCTCGTGCCGAGCGCGTGGCGCAGTGCGCGCAGCACGCAGGTCTTGCCGACGCCGGGCTCGCCGGTGACGACGGCGTGCTTGCGCTCGTGCACGCAGGTGACGAGATCGTCGACGATGGCGCGTTTGCTGTCGGGCAGCCACAGCTTGCTGTCGTCGATATCCTTGGAAAACGGCTCGGTTTGTAAGCCAAAGTGATCGAGGTAGGCGCTCATGACGAAGCCTCCTCGTTGGACTTCTTGGGCTTGCCCAGCGTCTGGTCGAGCAGCGCCTTCGGCGGATCGAATCGCACACCGGAGCGGGTTGGCAGCACAACCGGGGTGCGCGGCTTGTGCGCGTTGGCCTTGGCGTCCACCGGATGCAAGCGGTGCTCCTTGCCCTCGTGCTCGATCCAGGGAGGCTCTCTTGCATCGACGAGGCACCGCGACACGGTGACTACACGCCCCGCCAGAAAGTGCAGGTCGGTCTGCCAATCGGTGCCGTCCATCGGCAGCGTGCTGTCTCGTCGTACACGACGCCGCACCTGCACGGTCAGTGCTTTTCGCAGCATGGCTTCATCGAAGGTATCGGCGGGGCGCGCCGTGTCTTCGTACACACTGGCCGGCGACTTGCCCATGAGGCCCGCGTGCGGCGCGCAGTGATAGTGCGAGTCGACGAAGGCCCACAGCCGGACGTTGAGATCGTGGAGCGAGCCGAGCGATCCCACGAAATCCAGACAGCCCTCGCGCAGAGTGCGCCAAAATCGCTCCATTTTGCCGCGGGCCGGTGCATCGTAGGGCTTGGCGTGGATGAGGGCGGTGCCCATCCTGGCGCAGGCCAGGCTCAGGGTCTGGCCGCGATAAGTCGAGCCGTTATCGAGGTAGAGCGCGTCGGGCGGGCCGTGCTTGCGCACCGCTTTGACCATCAACTCGAGCATGTCGCTTTCGCGCTCGGTGTGACCAGCCGCCAGCGCCAGGACGTAGCGACTGGCGTCGTCCAGGATGCCGTGGATACGCACGGGGTGACTCTTGCCCTGGACGACGATCGCCGCGCCGTGGCAGACGTCGGCGTGCCAGAGCGCGCCTGGCCGCTCGGCTTGCCAGCGGAGCCGGACCTTACCGCGACCACTGTTGCCGCCGCGCAGCGAGACGCGGTCGAGCCCGCGCTCCTGATAGAAGCGCCGCACGCTGCTGACCGAGATGGCACCGGCTTCGAGCCGGCCCTCTGCCACGAGCGTGCGTAGGATGACCGGCACCGACGCCGACGGATGCTCCTCGCGGATCGCCGCGAGCAGCGATCGCTGCGCCTCGGTTAGCTCTCGGCACCGGCCGCGGTCCGAGCGAGGAGACGGCCGAAGAGCCTCTAAACCGCCCGATTTGTAGGCATAATACCAGCGCTCCAGCGTCGGCACCGAGAAGGCCTTCGTCGAGTTGGCTCGTGGTGGTCGGAAGCGTTGCTGGCTCAGCTCGGTGAGCGCCAGTGCGAGCTCGCCGCGGTCGAGCTCGCGGCGCGTCAGCGCTCCGACAATCTCGCTCCGAAACAGCGCGACCGCTTCGGCGTGGTCTTTGGGGGTCAGCGTGGACATCGAATCCTCCTTTGCGCTGCGTGCTGCAGCGCACGCTCGGTGATGCCTGCGACCAACCCCTCAACGTAACGACACAACTCGGTGGGGAGCGCGTTTTCCTCGGTCGCACGGCCAACACCATCACGCGGCGAGCGCCGCCCCCTCGAACACCTGCGCTTCCAGCTCGCCACCGGACAGCGCGAGGCTGCAGAGCGTGGTCGCCGCTCGCTCCGACCTACGGCGTAACGACGCGCCAGCCGGCAAACGCCGCACCGTCGGAAACAACAGCCCCGTTTCGATGGCTGCTATCCACTTCGGCAGCGTCGTCCAGCGCTCGGTCTCAAAACCCACCGGCCACGTGCAGACGCGCTGCCGCGTCTCCCCGATCGACAGGCCGCGTACCCCGTGCAGGCAGAGGGCTAAGCCGATCGCTGACGCCGAGTAGTGGCGGCGGGCCGTGAGCCCTCGCGGCAACACCGTCGTGAGCCCGCCGCAGCGGAGGCAGCGGTAGCGCCGGACCCGCACCATCCGTGTTTCCGGCTCTGCGCCAGGCGCGGCTGGACCGCGGACCTGACGCTCCCGAAGCCCATGGCTGACCAGCACCAGGCCCTTGCCGGGAGGTCGACTCGCGGCACTGCATCGGCTGCAGCAGGGCGGCCGAACTCGCTCTGCCGGCGGCTCTTGCTCTGCCCATTTCTTGACGTCGATTGCTGAATAGACGATTCCTTCACCGCTGCGTCGCTTCATCGCGCGACGAGCACGACGAGAGGCAGTGACGGCAAATCAGTCGCCTCTCGTCACCTATTTTGTGGCCGACTCCGCGTCGATGCTCGCTCCTCGATGGGCCGCGCCTCTACATCATCGACGCTGAAACGGACCAATCCACGTCGGTGCCGGGAAACGCGCTTCGCACCGACCCCAGCCCATCACGCTGCGCGCGTGAGCTGGGGCGTGATCACGTCAGCAGACGTGCGCCTCAACACAGAGCTACATCATCAGCGAGGCTCAGCTTAACGGGCGTCGGCTGGTCTCCATCAACGCTGCTTCCGCAGCCACGGATGAGCCGGTCGAATTGATCTTCGTTACCGACGAGATCTCGCTGCCCGTTGAAGATAGGAAGCTCGTGTGCGACATCCTGGCTCTCCGACGCGACGGGGGTCGCTCGACGCCCGTCCTCTTGGAGTTGAAGGACAGCCGGATGATGACGCGGCTCGTGGAGCAAGTGGAGGGCTACGCCAGACTCATCGACGAGCACGCGGATCTCTTCGCCGAACTGTTCGCGGCGCTGCTCGGCCAGGCGGTGAATTTCGATGGCCCGACGGAGAAGTGGATCGTGTGGCCGGCGGTGGGAGCGGGACCGGAGCCGAGGGAAGACGAGCTGCGGGCGAAGGGGATCCGTGCGGTCGGGTACGCGATCCAGAACGGCCGTTACACGTTCACGGTAGGTCGCGGCGGGGGAGCATCACCATGACACAGCCAGCATCGCCCATCATGTCAGACATCTTGCTGGCCAGCCGCTGGCACCAAGCTGAACCGCTCGATAGCTGCATCGCCTTTGCCGAGCGCCTCCGGACCTTGGCGCTCGAAGCCGAGAATTAAGCAGCGTCTTTGGAAGCTCGCGCACTACGGCTGCTCGCAGAGCTCTGCGAGATGGCTCTAGATCCCGATTCCGAGAACGGACCGTTCCATCCGGCGTTCGTCATTGGAGACCGGAGATCCATACGCTTGAGGACCTTCCATCGGAAGAAATCCTCGTTGTTGCTTTACTATCCGAGGATGCTCGAGTTCCGCCGCTATTCTCCCGAACATGTCACCCATGGGAGAGGCGACGCCGCACAAGCTTGCAACGCCCATCCAAGTGGCAACGGCCTTTCGCATCGACCTGGAAGGTGCCGCGAGGGTTCTGGAGCCAGCGCCGCGGCGTTACTCGTGAAGAAGCGCTGACGGAGTGGAAGGTGACGGATCTCTCTGATGACGGCAAAAAGCCACATCTCACCGTTTTGGTGGGTGCCGGCGCTTCAATGGCGATCGGAATTCCATCAACTCGGGCCCTAACCGAACTGGCCTTCCAGCGGCTGGGCGAACCCGACGAACGATTCATTGATATCCGTCAGCATCGCGAGAAACTGGATGCGTTGCTTGGCGCGGCTGGACGCTACTATGGCAAGCAATTCAACTTCGAGCACCTTTTCGAAGTTCTGGAGGCAGCGAGTGCACTGAAGGTCGGGTGGAAGCCCGGGAACGCTGCTACTGTCGCTGAAGCGAGTCTGACGATCCCGCACCCGGACCTAGAGCGACAAACGGTTTGAAGCCAGCCGGATCACGCGGCAGCCAGCGCCTCGCGGTGAGCGGTTTCTAGATTCTGGACGGCGCAAGCCCGGCGCAGATCGAAGAGATTGGGTCGGGTGCCGCGATAGCGGGCACGACGACCCTGGCGTTGGGCAACGTGGGCGAGGCGGTGTTCTACGCCTACTCGCTGGCGAAGAAGGCGGCGCCCCGCAGGCGTGCTGATCAGCTTTCGTAGACGATGCTGGAGGCGCTCGTCCTCGGCGATTGAAACGGTTCGACCGCCGGCGGTTGCCATGGTGCATTTGCTCCGCAGGCGACATCTTCCGCAGGTTTCCGGTTCAAACTCGACGGTCGCACCCGCCGTGAATGACTCGGTTTCTCCAGCCGGGCACGTGATGGTCAGCCGGCGCATGTCGACGTGGAAGTCCTGTTTGGTGAAGAGCGCCTTGCTGTTGCGAGCGACCCATGGTTTGCACAACACGGCGCCGCCCGTGTCGAGTACCCGAGTGACGGTGGCTGCGGCAACGTAGCCGCGGTCGATGTGGAGTTCGGCGATCTTCAGGTTCTGATGTTCGATGTCGCTCTGAAGCTCGGGAGCGGCTTCTTCCTCGGGGCGATTGGCCGGCGTCACGGCACAAGCCAGGATAAGCCTCGTGTCAATGTCCGCCGCGATGTGACGCTTGTAGCCGTTGAAGCGCTTGCTCTTGCTTTTCCGTCCGTGGCGCATCTCGCCATCCGTGATCGAGATACGGCGCTCCGGCGCTACGCCGTCACGGATGCGCTTGGTACCGGGATTGTTGGGGTCCGGCTCCAGGTCTTGTGTGAGCAGCTCTGTCAGCGTTCGGAGAAGGTCCTTCAGTGGCGCCTCACCTGTGTGGTTCCGTAGCCGCCGCTCGACCCATTGCTGCAGTGACTCGATTTGCTCGACGAATCGCCTCACCGCTTCTGCCTTCTGCTCGGGGTCGCTCCATTCGCAATCCAGGCCTTGCTTCACGCTCGGCGCCAGAAGCACTGGAATGCCCGCGGAAACGCAGACTTGTCGGTAGGGCTTGTCTACCAGCTTGGCGACGCACTCGACGAGCTTTCGTGCCGCGTGGCCCAGCAGGTTCAGGGTGTCCTCAACTCGACCTGCGCCCTCCAACGGCATCGAGTCCATGGCCACCCGGAGATCCTTCGGAAGCTTCTTCGGGTCGAAGCCGCCGCGGGTTCGCGCAAACTCCACCGTGCGTTCGAGCAGCCGCCGATCCATGTTCGATCGAATCAGCCGCGCTCGAAAGTCGTGCAGCGCTCCCTGTGAGAACGCTGGCTCATCGGCACCCAGCCGACCGAGAACCAGCTGCCAGCGAAGGTCGACTACGGTCAACTCGACCGCCTCCGCATCAGACGCTCCCGAATACGCCTGCAGCAGCACAGCCATCGCCATCAACGCCGGCGCAACCGGGTCCTTCCCTGCACCCGTCTCACGGTACATCCCTTCGAGCTCGTCCTGAAACTCATCGCTGAACAGCTCGTCGCGAACTTCGTGCAGGAAGCCGAACAGCTTCTTGTTCCGCTTCAACCGCTTGAGCAGAAACTCTTCCTTCTTTGTCGCCTTCGCTGCCGGTTTCCATCGCGGAATCGCCATGGCCAGCCACTCGATCACGCCCAGCCGCAGCGTCCAAAACGATTC
>JALYWZ010000048.1 GCA_030852505.1 Myxococcota bacterium
GCCGCGACCGCCGCGAGCACCGCGGCCACCGCGGCCGGCCGGCCCCTGACCGCTCTGCGAGCTCAGGGTGCGCGGGTCGCGCTTGCGACGGGCGAATAGCAGCCGCTCGCATCGAACCGAAGCTCGGTCGTGATCGTGCCCGGGTGATCGTGTGAAGCGTTGCGGCTCAGCGCTCGTAGCCGCCGATAGCCGCTCGGCTCCCGATCGGTCGGAAGCAGCTCGAGCGCATAGTCCGGTCCAAACACGGGAGCATACCCACCGTTTCCACACCCGAGGTATGCCGAGAACAAAATCTCACCCCAGTTCCCGGCCGTGCCGTGAAACAGAAGGATCAGATCGTCGCGGTCGTCCGGATCGAGCTTGCCGCGCCACGTGACCTCACCTTCCGACCCGTCCCCGAACGGGATCAACGAGCCGTCGGTCGGCAGCGACACGAGCGCCTGGACCGAGCAGGGGTGATCGGTCTCGGGCTTCGGCGCTGGCTTGCATGAGGGCGGGCTCGCGAGCTCCGAGGGCATGGTCGCTGCTTCCAACGTCCGCGCCGCGACCGGAGCCGGAGCCGGAGCCGGAGCCGGCGTCGGCGTCGGCTCTGGAACGAGCGTGGCGACCGGAGCCGCGTTCCGCGTCGCGACCGGTGTTGGGCTCTGGTGACACGCCCCGGCGGCCAGGACCACCGTCAGTGTTGGGCCCATCGCCCGCAGAAGACCCACCTGCATGTTCCGACCCCATGCTCGCGCTCGGAGGTGAGCTGCGTCAACGTCGTGTTGCGGAGCCTCTGCCCACCTCGACCGCGGTCGCCGAGCCTCGCGGCTGATCGTCAGGACTGCTGTCAGTAGATCTCGTCGACCGAGAGACGCATGCCGAGGCAGGAGAGATCGATGGATGCCCCGGTCTCGGCGACGTGCGGCGTCCATCCATCACGGCGCGAGAAAGCCTCGATTCTCCGGGGCTGCTGGTGAACGAGCACGTACGCTTCGAGCGACGGGATGCTCTTGTAGTTCTCGAACTTCTCACCGCGGTCGTACTCCTCGGTGCTTTCCGAAAGCACTTCGAAGAGAACCGTCGGATTGGTCGCAGCGCGCCGCGGGTCGGCTACATCGCCCTGGATCTCTCCACAAAAGACCATTACATCGGGATACGCACCGAGCCCGCTCGGCGTGCGTACGAGGAAGTTCCCAGAGTAAGGCTGGCACGGCCGGCCTTGGAGTCGCTGGCGTAACGTGACGAGCAGGTTGTCGACGAGCCTTCCGTGCTCGAAGGTTCCGCCCGCCATCATGTACACGATGCCGTTGAGCCACTCGTGCTTGGAAGCGTTCAGCTCCTCCAAGCGCAGAAAGTCTTCGAAGGAGATGCGCGGGATCTGCTCGGCAGCACCCATGACCGTCGTACCCTAGCACCGTTCCGAGCGGTTCGATTGTGCCGGAAGCTAGCCGAACGTTCCTACGTCGGCGCAGAGGCCGAGCAGGAGCTCGTCGGTGCAGTCGGAGCGGCCCTGAAACGTCCAGAGGCGTTCGTACCAGACCAGGAACCGATACACCTGGAATCGTGGACCGCGTCGCGTCAGCTCAGCGGTGGAGGCGAGATTGGGGCTACACCCGCTTTCAAAACCGGTGATCAACTGCTGCGCGGTTCTGGCATGAGAGACGCCACTGACGAAAGCCGCGTCCGCGGCGAGCCGCAAAACCGGTGGGAGCGCGCTTGCCAGGATGCGCGGCTGGTGATCGGGACGCGCCGGCGTCCGATCTCGGACCAGCACCGGTCGCTAGGCGACAGGGCCAGTCGGGCGCGTTGGTCGCGCGTGAAGCACTCGCTCCAGGTCACTCCTGAAGATTGGGGAGATCTGATCCACATCCGACCCGTACGCGCGGCTGAGGGCCGCCGAGCTCTTGGGGCGCTGGCTCCCGCGCCGCGCAGAGCTGCGCCCTGTGATCCAGGAACGCGCGCCGAGCGATAGCCGGCCGCGGATCCGCGAGGCCGTTCGCGCAGCCTTCGGCACTTGAGCGAGTTCGTTAAAGCGAACGCGCCAAGCGCTGATGGGCGTGAGTCGGAAGCGGGCGCGGAGATCGAACGTTGAAACCAGCAAATCAGACTTGAGCCCCTCTGCACGAGGCACATACTCCAGCATGCGTCACCCACGGCTCGGAGGCCTTACACTCGGGTTTGTGCTTCTTGGCATCGTCGCGGCTTGCGGCAAGAGCGTGAAGCAAGACTCCGAGCCTCGCTCCTGCGCGGCCGACAGCGATTGTCCCGACGCTCAAACGTGCCGCCTGACGGCGCAGACGCAGGAGCCCGTGTTGTTCAATCCGTGCGCCGGGGCCTCGCGCTGCGGCGACGACGCGGAATGTCCCGACGGTCAGGTCTGTTCGGCAGCCAGAGACTATCCCGGCGTTCCGCGCCGGTCGTGTCCTTATGCAGTGTGTCATCCGCCGTGTTCAGAAACCGGTTGCACGCCGGGCGACGTCTGCGGCGAGGGCGGACTGTGTGAGTCCCACGAATGCGAGCAGTCCGGCGCGGAAGGCTGCCGGGAGCACTACCGCTGCGATCCTGCGGCCGCCGCCGCGCGCTGGCACGACTCGCTGACGGGCTCCGAGCTGTCTGACGCGGCGTCTCCGCTGGGAGAGGCGCTGCGCGGTTGCGTGAGGGCGACCTGCGACGAACCAGCAGGTTTCGCTTGCCGGGACTACTGGGTGTGCGACCCCGAGAACGCGGCGGGTGAGGCCTCGGGCTGCGTGCCGTTGTCATGCCGGGAAACGGGACACTGTGCGAACGACGCGACCAGCGTGTGCGAGCCCAGCAACGACGGGCCGCGCCCCATCCTCTTCGACCCGCATGGTTGCGTCGGCAGAAACTGCGCGGAAGGCATCGAGTGCATGCGCAAGGTCGGAGACGTCAACTACTCGTACTGCGCCGTCGATGCGGAGGGCGCGGACTCACTCGGCTGCAAGCTTCGGAAGTGTGACGAAGCACCGGAGCTGTGCCCCCCGGGGTACACGTGCGACGCTGGCGGCGTCGGTACGACCGAGTTCGGTTGCCGGGGACCGACCTGCAACGACCCGGGCGGTCCGATGTGCCCCGCAGGATCCATGTGCTCGTTGGTGAACGGCGCCTATTCGTGCGTGGTACCGAACGCGGGGGGAACCGTCTCAGTGCCTCTCGGGGGAAGCACGAGCGGCTCGCCGAACCCGTCGACCTCGTCAGGCGGTAGGCCGAGCGCCGCCGGCGGGCCAGCGCACCCGGAGACCCTCGGGGTGTGCGTCGAGCGCGAGTGATCAGGGACAGGGTCCAAGGCTTCTTTGCGATCGCCAGCACGGTTCATCAGATACGCAGGATAACCAAACCACTTCGCGCCAGCGGCACCCATCCGGAGGAAGCGACGAACAGCGCATCCTCGCGACCACCCCCAACGCGTCGAGGCCGTACCCGCAGGGTGACTCACAGGGTGGCGGACCACCTCGCCTCCTGAGCAGATCTCGAACCGCGCTGACACCCGCGTTTCGTGCCGATCTCGCAAGAATCACGGTGATCTCAGCGGAGGAGGAGGGATTCGAACCCACGGTAGCCTTTCGACTACGCCGGTTTTCAAATTCAGACCCCCTGTCTGCAAGGAGTTGCACCGAGCGGAAGTCCCGAGAAAACGAGGGGCCGCGGACCAAAATTTTGGCACCGAACGGCACGGAGCGGCACCGAGACCAAAATTCGGACCAAAGCGGCGACCACGCGACCAAAGAAGATTTTGGTCACGAGCGGGCGGCGGAGCGGTTGCTGGCGGCGGTGGCTGAGGGGCTGCAGGAGAGCGTTGAGCGGGCGTGGGAGCTTGTTGCGGCGGTAGTCGGTGACGTCATCGTGAGGCGGGCGATGCAGGTCGAAGTGTTGCTGCGCGAAGGGAACCCGCTGGCGCTGGTGCGCGCGGTGGAGCTCGCTGCCGTCATACTGGAGTCGAACGTAGGTCGCGGAATGCGCAGAACTGAACGCCGACGGGCGCCGTGAAAAGCGCAGGGTCGGTAACGGACCAGCACGTCGGCGAGCGCCAATGTGATGTCGCCCGGATGTCGCCCTGATGCAGCCCTATTTCGGCTGAACACCTTCTTGAAGAGTCATCGGATGACCGATCGGTCGATTGCGAATCACCTAGCGAAGCGATTTCCACAGTTCGGTTTTCCGATTTTTCTTTAAGCTTGGTTGCGCATCTGGTAGCCACGGGGCTCGGTCGTTGTCCGTCTGTCTGGGCTCAGGAGCGCGAGGCAACGGGCGGGAGGTGCTCGTGGCGAGGGTTTCTAGTCGTTGGTTGGCTGGTTTTTGCGTGGCACTCGGTGGCTGCGGGGCCGTGAATGATTCGCTTCCGGAGCCGCCAAAAGCGGTGAAGACGGAACCCCTGTTCGGGGCCAATACGTCTCCGTTCCCTTCGACGGGGGTGGACGCCGCGGATGCGCCGTTCGGAAGCGTGGGGTGGCTGCGCATACCGCTCAACATTTGTACTTCCCGGTGTTCCGACGGGACACCGCCCTACATGACGGACGCGGGGCTGAGATGTGACGCGAGTACTCTGTTCACGAGCTGTCAGAACTTCCAGGGCGACTGCAGCGGAACTCTGATCCAGCGAAACCGGGTATTAACCGCCGGGCACTGCATCTGCGATCTGTTCCGTAGTGGTGGGGGTTGGCCGGAGACGACGCTGACTGGGCCGATCACGTTTGCGTTGCCGACGCATTGGGAGTCGGCAAGAGTCACGCCGAACCCCGCAGCGACGCTCAACGCGCTCGCCATCAACGTGGTGACACCGACGCCAGCCGACGTCAGCCGACGTCAGCATCGGTCTCTGCGGAGGCGGGGGGAACAACTACGATCCGCAGGATGCGAGCCAGGACATCGCGGTACTAACCCTCGAACGCACCGTCACCGAGTCTGAAGCCAAGTCGCCTCTACCGAAACCCTACCTTTGGTCGGATTTTCTGTCGCAGACATGGTCGTCGCCGCGCAAAGCCGGCATCGGCAATACGGCCGCGAGCAATGATCAGGGCCTGCCGCTGAGAGTCGGGCCGGTGACTTCGACGATCACCACCGACACGACCCGAAGCTGGTTCGGGCTAGGATCGCCTCAAGGCCGCTGGATCGAGTTTCCAGCTCGTCTGAGCGACGGCCTCGTGACTGCCGGGGGAGATTCGGGGGGGCCGCTGTTCTGGTCGTCTGGAGGAACCCTGTACGTGGTCGGCGTACTTTCGCAGGCGAACAACAATACGACCTTCGAATCCCCCACCTGGAACAACGGCAACGGCAACGGCAATTTTATTCGTCCCTACCTGACCGACGTTGATCTCGACAAGGACGAGGTGGCGGACCCGGGCGACAATTGCTCACCCACGAACCCGGCGCACGTGAACTGCGTCAAGAATCCGGGCGTCTGCGCGAACCTCGACCAGGAGGACACCGACGGCGATCTGATCGGGGATACCTGCGACAATTGCCCCGGCAAGAGGAACCTCAATCAAGCTGACTTCGACGAAGACGGGATCGGCGACGCCTGCGATGGGTGCATCGAATCGGCCGTGCCCGAGGTCGACAGCGATGCGGACGGCGTCTCGGACTCCTGCGACAACTGCGAGACCTACAATCCTTACAAGAGCTGCGTGACCGATGCGGATTGCCCGCTCGGTTTCTGCGCCGAAGGCGGCCGCTGCTCGAGGCAAGTCGATACAGACGGGGACGGTCTCGGAGATAATTGCGATAGCTGCGGCAAGATCGCTTCGCCCGGACTCCACGACAATTCGAACGAGATTGCAGAGAAGCGGGAGCTTGCAGCTCCGCAACGCGACGTCTGCGATCCAGTGCCCGTGTACCGCAGCACCCCCTTCGCGACCGCCGTGAATGGCATCGGCGGCGGGTGGGACTCCGAGGTGCCGACGCGCAACCCGAACAACAGTCTCGAGCTGCGCGGAGCGCCGTTGATCGGACACGACATGAACGCGATGACCGACATCAAGCAGTTCAGCGAATTGCCGGTCAAGACGTTCCAAGCCTCCGTCGGCTTCCGGCAGTGCGACTGCTCGCGCTCGGAAGGTGATCCGCTGCCGAAGGACGCGTGCCTCGCTCGTTGCTCGACGGACCCCACGCTATATACGAAGCCGGAATCGGACTGGGTACCGATGACGATGGCGTTCGGGGCGAATCCGCCGCGCAGCGCCGATCTCCCGCGGGGCGCGGAGATCTCGAAAACGTATTCGTCGAAGACCCATGTCGACGAGCTGAAGCAGATGCACCTCGGCGAGGTCGAAACGCTGCACTGGAGCTACTGGAAGGATCTAGAGCAAAATGGCGGCCGTGTGCGTTCGCGCACCGTAGACGGGCAGCTGCGCACGGACGGCCTGCTTTGGAGCCACACTCTGCCCGGTGGCGTCGCGTCGAATCGCGACTCGGGCTTCGGCGGCCGCCTGCGCGATCACTACGAGGGCGTCAGCACGCCCTACTACAGCCCGCACTTGGACTTCCCGGGCCTCCCCGTGGTCGGCTGCATCGGCAGCGGCGGCTGCTTGCCCTGGCTCAACCCGTTCCTGGATCCAGATCCGGTCAATCGCATTCTTCCGCGCGGCGTGCGCGGCTTCGCGGACGACTTCGGTCGTCTGAACGCAGCCGACATTCGGCTCGGGCTGTATGGAAGCAACGTCCGTGCGGACGTCAGTGCCCTGAGCACTCCCGCGTTGCGGGAATTGATCGCCGGGCGGAGGACGCAGTGGGCGTCGCCCGTAGAACCGCAGACGTTCCTCACGTCAAACCGCGTACGGACTCAGTTCGTCGCGGTCGAGTCGCCGTGGAGCGGAACCGTCCCGATCCGGGAGTTCGCGATCGACGACAACGGCCGGATCGTCGAGGCGTCCTTGCCCGCAGCGACGGGCTACATTCCGCCCGCGCGCACTGGCGCTTTCGCCACGTATTCGGCGGCGGAGCGTGCGATGTTCCTGGTCGGTGGCAGCGTCGGTAGCGGCGCGACCGCCAAGCTGACGCAAGAGGTCTGGCGCTTCGCGCTCGATACTGGACGCTGGCAGCGTCTGTCGGAAGAGAACTACGGCGTCGGCGGGTTGTTCGGTGAAATCAAGGCGGTGGCCTACGATTCGAGCCGCCACTTCCTCTACACGCTGGGCAAGCTATCGGGTACGGAAGCCTTCTATTCGGGCTCCGGACTGCGCCTCGGGCGCATCGATACGCAGACGGGGGCATCGAAGGTGCTCGGGAACTTCCCGTCGCTCGCTTCGCTGTCGTTCGTCAGTCTGGCGGTGGCTCCGAGCGGCACGCTGGTGCTTGCAACTCAGTCGACCACGACGACGATCCAATTGTTCGAGTTGAATCCCAATGCTCCGACCCTTACCTGGGGCGGCTACGCCTCCGTGTCGGGCAAGCTTCAAGATCACATCATCGCCCCGGGCAACGTCGTCTTGCCGATCCTGAGCGGGACGACCCACACGATCGTCACGGTCACGGCGGCGATGCTCGCGGCGCGCACCGGCGCGTCCAGCGTGCCGGACACGGATCTCGACGGGCGCGTCGACCTCTTGGACGACTGCCCGGCGACCTACAATCCGGCTCAGCAAGGCTGCCCCGCGGTGAGCGGCAGCGCGCTCTACGCGGCCGGTGCACTCACGGTAGGGAACAGCGTGCAGGTTTCGTCGCTCGCGGGCGGCCTACCGGTGCTGATATCGACCGGAACGACGCAGACGTTCGTCGGCAACGACGCTCGCATCGGCACGGTGTTCAGTCATCCGTCTGTCAAAATGATGGATCGCTCGCAGGCGCTGGGCTCGGTCACCAGCGGCAGCACGGTGCAATTGGTAAACGGCGCGACCATCGCCGGTGCGAAGGTGCAGAACGCGAAGCTTGCGCTTCAGAAGCTCACGGCGCTGTCGATCGCGTTTCCCCCGAATCAGGGCGCGATCAACGTCGAACCCAACCAGCAGCGAACGCTCGCGCCGGGCTCGTACGGGGTCGTGAGCGTGAAGTCCAACGCACGCCTGACTCTGACGACGGGAACCTACTACTTCGAAGCGTTTCACGCGCTCGAGCCGCAATCGCGGATCATCATCGACACTCGCGGCTCACGCGGGCTCGTGAAGATCTACGTCAAGTCTGGGCTCACGTTCCGTGGCAAGATTGTCGACTACAACGCCGGCCAGCCCCGGGTGTTGATCGTCTATCAGGGGACCGCGGTCGCCAACGTCGAGTCATCGTTCAACGGCACCCTGGTGGCCCCCGTGGCGAAAGTCTTCCTCGGAACCACCACGACCCCGCACATCGGCGCGTTTTTCTCGAAGGATCTCGAGGTCCGCGCCAACGCCCGCGTGGTATATGATCCACCACCCGTCGTCAGCTGGTTACCCTGATGTTGTCGAGGCGTGGTGTTGCCCTGCTGGTCTGGGCTCTGTCGAGCGTGGGCGGGGGCTGTTCGAAGAAGTCCTCGCCGCCGGCCACGTCCGAAACCGGCGGCGCGCCCGGCGTGACCGCGACGGGCGGGCGCGACGGGGGAACGACCTCCGCTGAGCCGTCGCCATCGGCGACACCCGCGCCGTCAGCCCCGAACACCGGCGGCAACGGGGGCCAGGACTTTCTGGCGCGCGAAGCCGATTGGGAGCCGACACCGACGTTCGACGCATGCCGCACGCGCGTCGCTCGCGATCCGAAGCAGAGCTGGCCCGGTTTTCAGTGGCAGGGTTGTGGTGCCGGGTGCCGGAACAGCCCGGTCTCGTTGGGTTCGCGCTCCGCAACCGGAGACCCGCTCGGTGTCGCCAGTCGGCAGCGCGGCGATCAACTATTTGTGTCGCTCACCTTCCGCAGCCAGGGTCCGCTGTTCGTGATGGGCGCCTTCGACTTCGGCGACGGCGACGCGGAACTGCTGGTCTCCGTCGAAGGCGACGACTGCCTGGCGCAGGTGGCCGGGAACCGCAGTCCGCGCTTGTTTTCGGTGATGCAGCTCGGTGACCCGACCCAGGTACGACTCGGCTGGCTCGGTCTCGGATCGAAGCCGAAGCTCGAGTGGCTCCCGCAGTTCTCACTGGCTGAGCTATTCTACACGGTCGGATCAATCTTCGACTTCGACACAGGCTGGGGAAATCTACCGGATCTGTCCGCCGTGCAGTTGACGCGAAAGCCTCCTGAAATCGCTCTCGACGAGGTGTACCGGTCTTCGTTGCTGGTTCACAAAGCCGTGGGCGATTCGGGCTCTGTGTTCTTCAATGAAGGGTGGACGGGTGAGGGCAAGATCAGGGCGATCACTCCCGACAACGAGGTCGTCACCATCGCCTCGGGCGATTGGTTCCCGGCAGGCACGGGAGTGTCCGCCGATCGCGTGGTGTGGATCGGCGCGCACGGGGAGCGCGTGACGGACGGCGCCCTCGAATCGGCCACGCTCTATGCTTGCGAGCGCGGCTCGACGCCGAGCGCCTGCGAGTCGGTCGAACAAGTCACGGAACTTCCGATCACGGCGACCGATGGTATGGTCGTCACGAAAGCGGGTTGGGTGGCGTTCTGGGGCTGCCAGGCAGAAGTCTGCGATGTGTACCTGGTGCGCCTGGACGGGGCGCAGGTGTACCGGCTCCGGCGCCCGGCCGGTGTCGATCGCCAGCGCGTCATCGGGCTTTCGGAGCGCGAGCTGGTGGTGCTCGGCTTTGACAACCAGCATCGTTCGGATGAGTTCAGCAG
Organism: Myxococcota bacterium; assembly: GCA_030852505.1. Lineage (GTDB taxonomy): Bacteria > Myxococcota_A > Polyangia > Polyangiales > Polyangiaceae > PMG-095. The sequence goes on from JALYWZ010000048.1 coordinate 9,682, forward strand.
CCTCCAGCGCTACACGCTGGCCGACATCGACGAGAACGCGACGCCCCTGTAAGCTTGATCGACGCGAATGCGCCGATGCTTCGGAATCGTCGTCCTGGCCGGCCTGCTCGGGACAGCAGGCTGCAGCGACAGCAACATCCTCCGGCCTCCGGCCCGTTGCACGCTGGAGCCGGTCGCGCCCGATCAGCGCGTCCACGGGCAGTCACCCCTCGAGCTCTCGCGCACCGTCGAAGGGACGCACACGGCACCGCTCGTCTGGTTCGCAACAGAGCTTGGGGCCCTCAACTCGGACGACCCGCTGCTCGAAGACGAGCTCACTCTGACCCTGAGCTACGACGGGGGGGAAGCGCGCAGCGGGTGCAACCTTCTTAGCATCGAGATGAACGCGCAGTTCGCGGCTCGCGAGGCCGCTGTCGCCACGTCGGGCGCGGTCTTGGTCGAGTTTCACCGCCAGACTCGCTTCGGAATGCGACAATCGAGCGACGCCTGCTTCGATGCCGAATACGCAGGGGGTGGTTTCACCCTGGTTGACGGCGACCTATCGATTGTCGTGAGCCTCGCGCAGCGCCCGGAAGGTACACTGCTCTCAGGGCGTCTCCGGACCAAGGAGACAGACACGCCCGGTGAGTTCGCTTGGTTTCCCGGAGCCACGAGCTGCGAACGAACTCCGGCGCTGACGAGCGAGGCGTTCGAGCCGAGCGCGCAGCAGATCCTCGACGCGATCGCGGAGCTCGATCCCGAAGACATCCCCTGGGAACCCCCGGTGGGAGTACTCGAGCTGGAGCTCGCCGCCGACAGCAGTACTCTGTGCGACGCCCTGGGTCTGGCGACGCTGCCCGTATCGGGTACGGTCGCGCCTCCCGACGGCCCGAGGGTTTCGATAAAAGGCTGGCTCAGCCTGCTCCACGGCAGCGGCGATCCGCGCGTCACCGCGTTCGGTCTGAGCCTGGAACCGACTCAGGACTTCGACAGGGAAGCGCTCTTGTCGGTCTCATCCGAATGCGACGTGGCGATCGACTGGTACGCGACGGTGCTCCCGAGCAACGAGTTCGAAGTGACGCGGGCCACACCGTTCGCGGGCTGCGATTGCCGCTGAGCAGCCCGCTACACCCGTTTTCAAAACCGGTGATCAATCGCTGCCCGATTCTGGCATGAGAAGATCCGTCGCGTAAAGGACGCGCCCGCGGTACACGGCAAAACCGGTGGGCGCGTGCTTGCCAGAATGTGTGCCAGGATTAGTTCGAGACGCCTCGATACCTAGCGCCGGTAACGCTCGGTCGGAGATCTCCCGCTGCGCGGACGGATGCGCCACCTTCGCTCCGCCCCAGGAAGCTAGTTGCCGAACGTCCCGATGTCGGCGCCGAAGCCGAACAGGAGGTTGTCGGTGCCGTCGGAGCGGCCCTGAAACGTCCAGAGGCGCTCGTACCAGAGCAGGAGCTTCAGGCTCGACTCCACGGCAGCATCTGGTTTGGTGTCGACGCCGCTGCGAAACCCTACACCGGCAACGAGCGAGAGGGTTGGGTACTCGAGATCGGTCTTGGTGGGCAGCGTCGAGACAACCCCCGCGTGGAGCTGTGGACTGAGCAACGGGAGGAACGGCTCGTTGCCATCGAAATCCCACGGCTCTAACACCGCAACCAAGCCGAGGCCGAAGTTTGCCACCTCCAGCTTGGCCGCGTCGGACGACTTCGAGATCCCTCGTCCCGAGTGCGGAGCGCGGAAAAGCGAGAACGGCGAGACGGTGAACGTCCCGTATACCCTGGCGCCGTCTCCCGAGTTCGTGCTCGGAGCCAACCACTCCGGACGCCGGCGGATTCTCACCACGAACTCCGAGTCCAGCTTGGACTCGGGCGTCGCATCGTACTCGGCCTGCACGTGCTTCACCTCCAGATGAACCAGCGTGTAGTCCCGTGCCTCGCGAGCTGCCTTGTTCATGTTCAACTTGACGGCGATGCAAGTATTCTTCTTGGAATCCGGCTTGCACGGCTGCAGCTTGTCCACGCCACCGGTGTCGACCAACGTGATGCGCTCGACCAGGTCCATCGTTGGCGCGCTATTGTTTGCCGGGACCACGCCAGCACGCACTTCGATGGTCTGCGATCCGAAGCGCCTCAAGTACTTGTTCGCGTTGTAGCTCTGCCAATCGACCAAATGAGCCGATCGGGGGTGGACCTGAACCTCGCTGGGGTCGAAGAGCAACTCACAGCAGGGAAACTCGTCGTAGTCCACGGACACCGGCTGCCCCGCGGAGGTAGCGTCAAACCAGCGCGCCCCACAGCGGATGCGCAGGTGCTTCTCGAGGTTCGCCGCGACACGATAGGGCTTGGCGCTGAAGCCGGTTGAGAACTGCACGAAACCGAGCTCAAGCTCCTGCTGCCAGCCCGCGACGTCGTTCGCTGAGGCTCCGGGCACGAGGATTTCGCCGGCCGGAACCCGTCGGCTCGCGCGAAGCTCGAGGACTTGGGTGGTTGGCTTGGCAACATCGATGCAAGTCTGCGGGCGATTTTTGAAGTCTTCCACCGTGCGGTCGCAAGCGCTGAAGTACGCGCTGGCGCTGGTCACCTCCCACGTCCACTCGCTCCGGTTGCCCTCGAGCGCCCCGAACAGCAAGATGTTCTCGTGTCCTGTGTCGAGCGACTTTCGGTCCGTGATGTCGGCGGTGTCGTGGATCGCGGCAACGATGGGCGCCTGTTCGAGGGCGCTGAGTACCCGCATGTTCTTTAACGGCTCGAATGCGGGACCGACGACCAACCGCGGGACGGACTCCACGTCCACCGGCTGCCCTCCCCGATACTTCAGCACGATCTCATAGGTTGCGGGCGCGTTCTGGCTGGCCACCGGAAGCGACTCCCAGATAATCCGCGAGGGGCGGGCTGGTTCTATCGTGATCGTCCCGGATGCGAGCACGTCGGTGGAACCCGACTCCCGGAGGCCCACGTCCCAATGTTGCTCCGGGCACCTGTCCGACGAGCCCTGAGGTCGCTTGACCTCGAAGAGCGACTGCACCTGGCTCATTCCGGCGTAAACCCGCGTCAATTGCCGGAGCTCGTATTTACATTCGATGACGCTCAGCCGGAGCCGCAGCTTCGCCTCCTCTAGCTTTCCGTTGCTGACGCGGAACAAGCTCGCAGAGGTCTTGAGTTCGACGCTCGGCAGGAACTTGCTCGCCAACGTAGCGGCGTCGGTCTCGACCACCAAGCCGTCGTCCGATGGCGACACGCTGCAAACCTTCTTGCCTTCTGCGCATTCCACGTCTGCCGTCTCGACGAAGCGCGCGAGCGGGTGGACGGCCAGAGTTTGGACCCGAGCAACACCGGAGCTGCGTTGCGGTTTTGCGAAGGATGCCGGGATAGGAGCCCCGTCGGTGATGAAGTTCGAGTCTGGCTCGAGCGCCTCTTGCCAGGGTTCTCCGGTGGCCGGATCGAGGGGCTCGGTGGCGTCCATTGGTGTCACTTCGCAGAACGACGGAGCGGGTGGCACGACTGGCCTTGAAGCCGAAGCAACGTTCGGCGAACGAGCACTCTATCTCGGGGCAGGTGTGGGCGTCGGCGCCGGAACC
>JALYWZ010001092.1 GCA_030852505.1 Myxococcota bacterium
CGCTTGCGGCGCCTTCTCGAGCGGCACGGCTCTCGGGCACGACATCGATCCGGACTCCGACGCCGATAACTATGCAAAGCTCTGGTTGACCATCGACGCCGATCGCGTCGGGGCTCAGGCCATGGCGGGCACCACGCTCACGCTCGGCGAGCTCGACCTCGCCGCCAACGTCGTCGTGACCCAGGCCTACACGGGCGTGGTCGATCCCCTGCAAAATGCCGCGTTTCACGCGCAAATCGGCGACGAATACCGCGCGCCGACCGCGCGCCTCGAGCTCGGCCCCGCGCTGTCCGCGGGCGGCTTCTTTTTTCTGCCGAAGCTCGGCATCGGCTTCGACTTCGAACGCGAACGGATCGCGCCGCTGGTTCCCCAGCTCATCACGATCATTCAGGGCGGCCCGGTCTACGTCGAGTCCTGGCTCCAGGTGTACCTCTACGATCTGTTCGACGACGGCTCTCAGGATAGCTTCTACACGCGCGACGCGATCCTGGTCGGCTTGAACGACCACTGGGCCCTGGGCCCGCAGGTGGAGCTCACGGTGGCTCTTCAGAACGCGACCGGGCAAGCCGTGCGCAGCCTGCCGCTCGGACTGCGCGTCAATTTCTCGCCCGCCGAGCCGGTCACGCTCGGCCTGTTCGCGGGTTACGAATTCGAGAAGGTCGCGCGCAACTCCGAGGACGACTTCGTCTCGGGTCGCATCACGGCGACCTTGCTCTGGTAGCGACGCGGAGCAGGCTGCAGGAGCAGCTCAGCCGTTGACTTTGAGCGCATCGAACCCGCCCGGGCTGTGGATGATCGGCGGATTGATGTCGCCTCCCACGAAGTCCTCGGTCTTGTCGTACCGGCCGAAGCGCGTCACTTCGGCGGCGCCGCCTTCGAGCGGGAAGCCGTCTTCTCCGGCCTTCACGCCGAGTGCGTTCATCAGGTTGCAGAAGTATTTGTTGATCGGCGCGTTTCCGAGCGCGGGGTCGGTGCCGGTGACTCCGAGCAGGTTGCCGATGTTGGTCTGCTCGGGCTCGGTGCAGTAAAATTCGCTGTTGCCGGGGGGCAGCTCCGCCGAGCCGTCTTCGACGTTGATGCTCCAGCCGGTCTTGAAGTAGCCGCCCGCGCTCCCAGCCTGAACGATTGGCAGGTTGTTGTGGTTGTGCGCGAGGCCGTCGGCGACTTCCTGAAACCACACGGCGGCGGTGCCGTCGAGCAGCGTCCCCCCTTCTTCCGAGATGCCGTCGAGCGTTGCCACGAGGTGCGCGAACTTCCGAGCGTAGTAGCGATCGATGGTCGCGATCCTTTCGAGCGCGTCCGGCAGGCAATTGCCCGACAGGCCCGCGTTGCCGATGCGATGCGACACGCCGTGGCTCTCGACGTCGAGCCCGAGCCCGCTGAACACGTAGTTGGGAGGGAACTTCAGGAAGATCACGGGGTTCGCGTTGCACGCGGCCGCGAGCACCGCGAGGTTCGAAAACACGTCCGCGCCGTCGAGCTCCCCCGCCAGCTTGGTCGTGAGCGGATCTCGACCGAGACCGGGCGTCGGCAGGGCATCGATGCCGGCCTGCGTGAGCCCCAGGCTGGCCGCGGCGTCGGCGCCGCACTGCGCGGTCACCACGCTGGACGTCTCGTGCAGGAGCTCTTTCCAGGCCTCGAGCTTGAGCCGGTCGTGCTGGCTCAAGTCGAACCGGGCGAGCGTGTCGAGATCGTCCGCGACCAGGTCGATGATGCTCTTGCCGCGGATCGCCTGGTAGCTGTCCGGAGACAGCGGCGCGGCGTCGTCGCCCTCGAACAGGCCGGTGAGCCCCGACCAGAGCTGCTTCACCGAAGCGATACCGGGGTACGGAGTCTCCGAGTCGGAGAACGAGATCGCGGAGTGACCGTCATCACTCACGTTGACGACGCGTACGAGCAGCGGCTGCGCCTCGGGGCTGAGCTGCCGCGCGATCACGTGGTCGAGCGAGGGGCCGATCGGCTTCGGCGAGTAGCGCACGTTGACGCCCTGCCACGGGTCGTTGCTGTTCGGCGTGAGGGGCTGACAGGTGAAGAACGACCCGCTCGCCGTACCGTGCATGTCGTTGCCCTGCCCCCGCGACAGGTCCTGGGTCCACTCGTTCATCGAACGAATAC
>JALYWZ010000339.1 GCA_030852505.1 Myxococcota bacterium
CTCGAGGTTCGGCCGCGCCGAGGTCGGGCGCGAGCCGCGCTCGCCTGCGTGCCCCTCCTGCGAGCGCAGCGCCTGGATCTGACGGAGCAGCTCGGCGCGATCGATTTCGAGCGCGGTCTGAGAGACCGCGAGCCGCGTCGTGGCGTCGCCGACTTGCATTTCGTCGAGGTGGATACGGCCGGCGCGCAGGCTCGCGGCGAGCTCCTCGACGTAGCCCTTTTGCAGGCGCATCGCCATGAACATGCACACGCCCCCGATCGCGATCGCCGTGCCCACGCCGATCCGTGGTGCGAGCGCTGGCAGCAAGAACAGCAGCAAGAGTACGAAGCCGCTGGCGAGGGCTTCGCCCGCACGATCGAAGGCGACGTCGATGATGGTCTTGGCGCTGCGCTTGATGGAGGGCGCGACGGGCGTGTACAGCGTCTCGTAGGCCGAGCGGAACAGCGAGCTTTGCAAGGTGTTCTCGGCGCCGCGTAGCAGCGAGAAGGTGAGGGTGCCGGGGGCGCCGAGCGCCAGCACGCCGAACGAGAGCAGCGCGCCCGGCAGGACCGCAAGCGCGCCGCCGAGACCCACGTGGTCGAGGATGAACCGCGAGAGGCCGAGCTGGAACAGCACGGTGACCACGCTGGTCACGGTGTAGAAGACCGCGAAAAATTGGACCAGATCGGCGGCGCCGCTGTGCGCCTCCGCGGCGGACATTTTGAAGGCGAAATCGATCAGCGCCGCCGAGAAGCTGGTGAGCGCCACGAACAGCGAGAGCTTTCGGAGGTAAGACGACTCACGTAAGCTGACGATCGCCGAAGCGGCGCGCGTCGAGAGCAGCGACGCGCTCGACCCCTGGCCGAGCCGCAGCACCAAGAGCGCGGCCATCGCGCCGAGCGCCACCAGCGCGAGCAACATCGCCTTCGCGCCGAGCTCGCCCAGGGAGCGCCCGAGCAGGCCGCCCCCCAGACCGCCGAGCGCGGCTCCGCCCGTGATGATGGCGATCGCGCGGCGCGCGCTGTGCGGATCGAAGCGCTCGTTCACCACCGACCAGAAGCCGCTGATCGTGAGCGCGCCGCCGACCGAGACGTGCAGATACACGAGCACCGCCGTGGGCCCAGGCCAGCGCTCGATGGTCAGAAACTCGAGCGCGTAGATCGCCGCGCTCGCGAGGATCAATCCCGGCACGAGCCGACCGGGCCCGACTCGGCCCATCGCGTTCGCGGCCGCGAGCACGCTCGGGACGCCGAGCAGCGCCGCCGCGAGCATCGCCTTCGGCAGATCCGCGCTCGGGAACGCCGACAGAAACAGCGCGTCGCGCAGCGCCTTCGCGACCACCTGATGACAGATCATCAGCGCCGCACAAAGCGCGGCGAGGGCCACCGGGCCCGGCTGTCGCCGCCATTGATCTGGGCGCATGGTCCGAGCATATACTGCCGCCGCACTGCAGTTGGCAGCTGCCGCACCCCCGCGGATCAGCTTTTCTTGCGGCGACGCGCCTCGTCTGCGGCTGCCGGGCTTGCTCTGGACTTCGCCCGAGGCGCTGCCGTAGGAACCACCCCCCGCTATGACCGAAACCCAGCCCAAGCCCAGCTCGCTCGAGCGGGCGCTCGCCGTCGTTACCGAAGTTCGAGCGGGGGAAGGCATAGCGGCGCTGCTCCTGGCGCTGAACGTTTGCCTGATCCTGACCGCGTCGCTGATCCTGAAGCCGGTGCGCGAGGGGCTGATCCTGTCGATGGGTCCGTCCGGCGCCGAGTACAAAAGCTACGTCGGCGCAGCGATCGCGGCCTCGCTGGTCTTTGCCGTGCCCGCTTATGCCCGCTACGCGGACAAGGTTCCGAAGCTTCGCCTGGTGGTGAGCGTCACGCTGTTCTTCGCCTCGCACCTGGTGTTGTTTTATCTCGCCCATTCGGTGCCGGCGCTGTCGTCGAACCTCGGCATCTTGTTTTACCTGTGGCACGGCATCTTCAACATGATGATCGTCGCGCAGTTCTGGGCGCTGGCGAACGATCTGTATTCGGTGGACGAGGGCAAGCGGCTATTCCCGCTGGTCGGGATCGGGCAGACCGTCGGCGCGTTTCTCGGCAGCCTCGTGGCCGCGCTCTTGCTCCGGATCTTCGAGCGCTACACGCTGATGTTGGTGAGCGCGGCGCTGCTCTTGGCCTCGGCCGGGCTCGGTTCCGTCGTGTACCGGCTGCGCAAGCAGGCCGCGCCGGAGCGCTCGGTCGCAGTAAAGGCGGCGGCGGACCGCGCGGGAGCATTTCAGCTTTTACGAAGCGACCGTTACCTGGGCCTGATCGCGGTGTTTACCGTGGTGTTCACGCTCGTCAACACCAACGGCGAGTTCATGTTGTCCAAGCTGTTCGTCGGCGCAGCGCGAGAGCTAGCCGAGCAGGGCGTGATCACCAAGGCCGAGATCGGTCAGTACATCAGCGAGCAGTACGCGGACTTTTACCTGGTCACCAACACCCTGACAGTGCTCTTGCAGACGCTCGTGGTCTCGCGCGTCGTCAAGCGCGGAGGCGTGAAGGCCGCGCTGCTCGTGCTGCCGGTGATAGCGCTCGGTGACGCGCTCAGCGTGGCGCTCCTGCCTCTGCTCGGTGTGCTCCGGATCGGCAAGATCCTCGAGAACTCGTTCGATTATTCGTTCAACAACACCGCACGCAACATGCTGTGGCTGCCGACCAGCACCGAAGCCAAGTACAAGGCCAAGCAAGCCGTGGATTCGTTCTGCGTGCGGTTCGGCGACGTGACCTCGGCGGGCTTCGTGTTCTTGCTTTCGGCCACGATGGGCCTCGGCGTGCGCGTATTCGCGGTGTTGAACCTGGTCCTGATCGGCGTCTGGTTGTGGCTCGTGCTGGCAATCTCCCGCGAGAACGAGCGGAGGGCCGCGGCCCAGCCCGCGATTGAACAAGCCGCAGGTTAGGATCTGGCGTACGCTCTTCGGGCATGTCCTACGCCGCGCTCGAGGAGCACTACCAACGCATCTCTGGTCTGCGACACGTCGAAGCCATCAGCGCCTGGGACGAAGCGGCGATGATGCCGCCCGGCGGCGGTCAGGCCCGCGCCGACGCCCTCGCCACGTTGCGTGGTCTGATCCACGAGCAGCTCACCGATCCGCGCGTGGGCGAGTGGATCGCCGCGGCCGAGAGCTCGGCCGGGCTCGAGCCGTGGCAGAGCGCGAACCTGCGCGAGATCAAGCGCGCTTACTTGCGCGAGACCAGCATCCCGCGTCGCCTGGTGGAGGCGTCGTCGCGCGCCGAGAGCCAGAGCGAACAGGCCTGGCGTGTGCTCCGTCCCGCGAGCGACTGGAAGAGCTTCCGTCCGCTGCTCGAGGCGGTGGTGTCGCTGAAGCGCGACGTGGCCGCGGCGCTGTCCTCGAATCTCGGGCTGTCTCCGTACGATTCGCTGGTCGACGGCTTCGAGCCGGGCGGCAACAGCGAGCATTTCGCGGCGTTGTTCGCCGAGATCCGCGCGTTCTTGCCGGGCTTCATCGATCGCGTCGTGGACAAGCAGAGCCGGGAGACGGTGCTCGAGCCCGCGGGGCCTTTTTCCGTCGAGCGCCAGCGCTGGCTCGGCCTCCGGCTGATGGAAAAGGTCGGCTTCGATTTCGCGCACGGGCGACTCGATCAGAGCCACCACCCGTTTTGCGGCGGCGTCCCGACCGACGTGCGCATCACCACGCGCTACGACGAGAACGATTTCCAGAAGGCGCTGATGGGCGTGATGCACGAGACCGGTCACGCGAAATACGAGCAGAACCTGCCGAAATCTTGGCTCGAGCAGCCGGTGGGCGCGGCGCGCGGCATGAGCGTGCACGAGAGCCAGAGCCTCTTGCAAGAGATGCAGGTCTGCCGCAGCCGCGAGTTTCTGCAGGTGATGCAGCCGCTCGTGCGCGAAGCATTCCCCGAAGCGTTCGCGCAGAACCCGGAGGCCTTCTCGGTGGACAATCTGTACCGCCTGGCCACGCGCGTGCGCCGCGATTTCATCCGCGTCGATGCCGACGAGGCGACGTATCCGTGCCACGTCGTGATCCGCTTCGAGATCGAGAAGGCGCTGATCGAGGGCAAGCTCACGGTCGCCGACATCCCCGAAGCCTGGGACGCCGGCATGTTCTCGCTGCTCGGGCTGCGCACGGGTGACAACCATCGAGACGGCTGCATGCAAGACGTGCACTGGCCCGCCGGGCTGTTCGGCTATTTCCCGACCTACACACTCGGCGCCCTCACGGCCGCGCAGCTGTTCCGCGCGATGATCGAGTCCGACGGCGTTCGCGGAGCGCTCGCCGCCGGCGATTTCACCCCGCTGAACGCCTGGCTCAAAGACCACGTCTGGTCGCAGGGCTCGCTCTACGACACCCCGGGGCTGATCCGCCGCGCCACGGGCGCGCCGCTCGGAACGGAGGCGTTTTTCCGTCATCTCGAGCGGCGATACCTCGCGTCGTAAGCGCTCGTGAGCGCGCGAGCTGCTTCTCCGTCTTATACTCGCCGGGTGAGCCGTGAAGCCCTCGAGCGGTTTCGTCGCAGCATGGTCATCGGCTACGAAGAGTGGCACGAAGGGACCCCGTACGACCTCGACGCACTCGACGCGCTGACCGACGACGAGCGCTGCGAAATCGAGGAAAGCCTGGTCGTGCGCGCAGGCCGCGACTTTCGTGACGTGCAAGCGCTCGACCGGCTGGGGACACCGCGCGCGCTCAGTGCGATCGAAAGCGCACTCACCTGCGAAGAGCTCGAGGTTCGCATCGAGGCCGCCGCGTGTCTCGCGCGGCGCGGGCTCCTCGCTGGCACTCGCCTCGACGCGCTGATCGTCGATTCGCTTTCGCGCGCGACGATCGCGAACGGCATGGTGAAGACGCTGGCCTTCGCCCAGGAGCACCTGAGCGTTCAGAGCTTGCAGCAGCTCTTTCGCTGCGTAGAGCAGGGCAACGAAGACATCCGGTTTCACGGCGCCGCCCTGATTCACTACCTGTTCGGCGTCTCGAAGACAGCCTTCGATTGGGACCGAAGACCGTTCTACTTCCGCTTCCTCTCGCTAGACCCCGAAGAGCGAAGGGCAGCATTCCTCGAGCTCTGTCGTGACGTGGGGGCCGATCCCGAGCGCCTCGAAACCGTCACCTTGCCCAGGCGGCGACGCCGGGTTTCTCTCGGGTAGCTCGTCGCGTAGACTCCGCTCTGCATGCCGATCAGCGACGCGCTGTTCCCACCCAAGCCTACCGGACTGAAGGGCCGGAGCGGCGAGCTGTCGACGTTGGAGCGCACGCTCGAGAGCGCATCGCCGGCGCGGCTCGCGCTGGTCGGCTCCGGCGGCTCGGGTAAATCCCTGCTGGCTTCCGCGCTCGGTCACCGGATGGCCCGCTTCTTCCGGGGCAACGTGCACTGGTTTCGCGTGGCCTCCTGGGGGTTTCGCACGGTGACGGAGCTGTTCGCGCTGCGCTTCGGCACGACGCTCGGAGACGGCCGCGTGCCCGCGCTCGCACGGTTTTTTCGCGCCGGCGGCCCGCGGCTGATCGTGCTCGACAACCACGAGAACGATCGCGCCACGGCTCGATTGCTCGAGGCGTTCTCCAAGACGCCGGTGAGCTTCGTGATCACCGCTCGGCGCTGCTTGCTGGCCGGCGTCTGGATCTTTCCCGTGACGGCGCCGCTCGTCACCTCGGGCAAGAGCGCGTTCCCGCGCGTGGCAGGGCTCACGCGTTTGCTGCGCTTCAATCCGCTGGCGCTCGACATCGCCGACGGGATCGTGGCCTCGCGCGCCGAGAGCGTCGCGGGGCTCGCGGAGGCGCTCCGCGCGCGGGGCGTGGAGCGGGTGGTCGCCATCGAGCACGAGGACGACCTGCCCGAGGTGGCGCTGCTGGTGGAGTGGGCCTGGCG
>JALYWZ010000340.1 GCA_030852505.1 Myxococcota bacterium
GACGCGAGCCCCGCCGAAGGACCGGCCTCTGGCGTCCGCAGCGCGCGCCACGCCACGAAGCCGACGCCACCCACCAGCAGCAAAAAGCCGAGCAGCATGATGCCCACGGCGATCCGGGCAGAAGTCCCCGTAGGCTCCGGCGGGGACGAACCGATCATTCCAGAACCCTACCACCCGCTGACAGAATGGCAGCTCGAGGACGCGGGCAGGACAAGCTGGCGGGCGCCTGGGGTTCTGCTTCGACAGGCTCCGCGAAAAAGCGGATTTGCGCCGTGGCACACCCTGTGCTCTTTAGGGGTCCGAGCTCAGCCGTGCGCCTCCTTGCTTTCCTGACGTTTCTGTTCGTCGCGCTGCTTCCCGCGCTCGCGTTCGGTCAGTCGATCACTCTCGGTACGCAGATCGATCACTCGGTCGATACCGATGCGACGTCGTACGACGAGATCTGGTACGAGGAGTGCACGACGCCCGGCGCCACCGTCACCATCCCCGTGACGCTGATGGGTGTCGACAACGACAACGTGCACATCTGGGTGGGGCGCTCGGTGAACTGCGCGGACAACAGCACGCGCGAGATGAACGTCGACGAGGGTAACTGCGTGGACATCGGGGTCATGGAGGGGAACACGACCCAGGAGCTGTTCGTTCAAGACATCCTCCAAGTGCTCACGGACGAGGAGCTCGGCTCCGCCAACTACTGCAGCAGCATCGGCCAGGACACGGTCACGGTGTACTTCCTCGACATGGTGTCGAGCACGGTCACCACCTCGGCGAGCTTGCCCTTCAAGGTGGACTTCAGCGGCCCGAGCGCGCCCGAGCTCGAACGGGTGGGCATCGGCGAAAGCCAGCTGATCGTCCACTGGGACTCGTCCTCTTCCGCGGACATCGACGGCTATCGCGTGTTCTGCGAGCCGCTCGACACCTTGGTGGAGGAAGGCGCGGAGCCCGCCTGCGTCGGCACGCTGCTCGTCCCGGGCGAACGCCCACCGGGGAGCGTGAAGGCGTCGAAGCAATACGGCGTGACCAAAGATTCGGGGGCCTACGACGGTCTCGAGAACGGCGTCTGGTACGCCTGCGGTGTCGCGGGAGTCGATACGCAAGGCAACTACGGGAATCTCTCGGAGCTCGGCTGCGGTAAGCCCGAGCCGGTCACGGATTTCTACGAGGCTTACGTCAGAGCCGGAGGCGAGGGTGGCGGCGGCTTCTGCGCGTTCTCGCGCACTCCGCAGCGCTCGGCGCTGGCTGCGCTCGGCGCTGCTGCGCTGCTGCTCGCTGCACGACGTCGCAAAGGTGCGGCCCGCTCATGAAATACACGCTGGCACTCGCGGGCGCCTGCGCGCTCACCGCCTTCGGCGCCCGAGCCGCGGCCGACGTCGACGATCTCGGCATTTACCGCCGCGAGGCGAATCACTACCACTCGCCGCAGGACATGGCGGTCGAGCTCCGCTTCGGCCCTTACATGCCGAACGTGGACGACGACCTCGCTGCGCGTCCCTACGAGACCGTCTTCGGGGACTCGACCCGTTACTACGGCGGCGTCGAGTTCGACTGGCAGGTCCTTCGCATCCCGTACCTCGGCACGCTCGGCCCCGGCTTCGGCATCGGCTACACGCGCGCCAAGGCGGACGCGCTGATCGAAACCGACGGCTCACGCTCCGATCAGGAGACCACGCTCTCGATCGTGCCCATGTATGCGGTCGCCGTGCTGCGCGCAGACGTCCTCGCCGAGGAGTTCCAGGTGCCGCTCGTCCCCTACGCGAAGCTCGGGATCGGCCACGCCTACTGGTGGTCGCAGAGCGGCGGCGAAACCGCGAGAGGTCCGGACGGTGAAGAAGGCCGCGGCCGCTCCTGGGGCACGCATGTGGCGCTCGGCCTGATGCTCCAGCTCGACTGGATCGACATCGAAGACGCCAAAGAAGCCGACCAGACCGTGGGCATGAACCACAGCTACATCTTCGGCGAGCTCTACCAGAGCGTCCTGGACGGCTTCGGCTCCGAGAAGCAGCTGGATGCTGGAACGGAGTCCTGGGTGCTCGGAATTGCTGCGGAGTTCTAGTACCGGGCTGGATCGGGGCTGACAGCCGACAGCCCCCTGCCGCTCTCACCTCGCCCGGAGCAGCCGATCGATGTGCCGGCACTCCCAGGCCACCGCGCGCTCGTACTGCTTGAACTCGCGTTCGCGGCGCAGGAACTCGGGCGGATGCAGCAGCGTCCGCGACCCGACGCGAGCCTCGGGCATCACGTGGTGCAAGAGCTCGTGGAAGACGATGTACTTGACGAAGTAGCGGGGCACCCAGGCGCGATCGAGCACGGGGTGGATGCGGATCAGGCGCTCGATCGCGCTGTAGCTGCCGAGCTTGATGCTGTGCCGGGCACGGCCCTTCGCAGCGCGCGTCTTCTTGCCCCAGGTGATGAGCACGTTGGCGAGCACGCCGCCGAAGTACTCGTGGTTCAACTCACCCAGGATCTCGACCAGGTCATGGACCTCGCCCCGGGTGTGGAGCGGGCCGGGTACCGGGCGCGAGGCGCGGATGCGGTGGGAGTTCTCGTCGATGTACTCGCCGATCGCCTGCGACGCCTGGCGGTCGCCATCGACCACGTAGGCAACGAGCGCGTCCAACACCCGATCCGGGGCCCCGAGGAACATCATGTGCACCCGGACCTGGAGCACGCCCCGGGCCTTGCTGTGGGTGATCATGCGCCTGCGGTTGTCCGTGATCGCGAGCTGCACGGCGCCGCCGAACGCCGCCATGAAGCGACGCTCGAGCGCTTGCCGCGCTCCTTCGTGCACGAAAATCTGCGGCCCCGCCGGAGTGACCCAGGGCAAGGTCAGCGGAGTGACCCGGGGATCGGGGACACGCAGCGCACCGGTCGCCATGCGCGGCATCGCCGCGGCACGAACCCGCGAACCAGCCCGCCGCTGCTTCGGCGTAGCCATCCAGGGGAAACCGAGTTGGGGGGTCATGGCGGGCTCAGAAGGCGCTACCTCGCTCGGAGTAAGGTGCAGGATCCGAAGCGTCAAGGAATCGCGATTTATTCATTAATGTCCACAACTTAGCGACAATTGCCCGCCCGCGTGCGACGCCCGACCTAAGTCCCCGTTCTGCCTGGGGATTGACCCCCCGGCCCCGCGAAACCCCGAGGGAAACGAGCCGTGGAGCGCGGCGAGCTGTCCCCCGAAAAGTCGAAGGATCTAAGTAACTTATCCACAAGTTGCGGAGAACCTGGGGGCTCGCGCACTCGGGGCACAACACCCGAATCGGGTCTCGAAAACGCGATTGGCACTCACCCCGGACTCGGGATGCGTGCCAATCGTGAACCGCGTACGCCGGCTCGCACCGCGGAACCGCGGTGCCGAGCTCAGCTCGGACGAGCGCCGGGAGGACGGCGTTGCTGCCCTGCGGCACCACCCTGCGGCGCGCTGCCGTTCGCGGGAGCCTTGGCGTCCACCGCCTCCGGCTTCTTCGCGGCGTCTGCCGGGCGGCCTTCGGCCTTGGCTTCCGGCTTGGCGGGCGCGCTGGCCTCCGCCTTGGCCTCGCCCGAGCGGCGAACGCCGTGGTGCTCGAGCACGCGGCGCTCGACCGAGTCGATCAGCTCCGGGCGCTGCTCGAGGTAGGAACGGGCGTTGTCGCGGCCCTGACCGATGCGCTCGCCATCGAGCGAGAACCAGGCGCCGCTCTTCTGAACGATGCCGGCGTCCACGCCCATATCGATCGCTTCGCCCGAACGGCTGACGCCCTGTCCGTAAAGGATGTCGAATTCCACCTCACGGAAGGGGGCCGCGAGCTTGTTCTTCACGACTTTCACGCGGGTGCGATTGCCGACCACCACCGGCTCTTTACCTTCGGCGCCCGCCTCTTTGATGGCGCCGATGCGCCGCACGTCGAGACGCACGGAAGCATAGAATTTGAGCGCATTTCCGCCGGTCGTCGTCTCGGGGCTGCCGAACATCACGCCGATCTTCATGCGGATCTGGTTGGTGAACACCATCATGGTCTGCGAGCGCGCGACGGAGCCCGTCACCTTGCGCAACGCCTGGCTCATCAAGCGCGCCTGCAAGCCGACGTGCGAGTCGCCCATGTCGCCTTCGATTTCGGCCTTGGGCACCAGGGCCGCGACCGAGTCGATGACGACCATATCGACCGCGTTCGAGCGCACGAGCATGTCGGCGATCTCGAGCGCTTGCTCACCGTAGTCGGGCTGGCTGATGAGCAGCTCGTCCGTGCGGACGCCCAGCTTCTTGGCGTAGGTCACGTCGAGCGCGTGCTCGGCGTCGATGAACGCGGCCACGCCGCCGCGCTTCTGGACGTTGGCGATGGCGTGCAGGGTGAGCGTCGTCTTGCCGCTGGATTCAGGGCCGTAGATCTCGATGATGCGGCCGCGCGGGTAGCCGCCGATGCCGAGCGCCAGGTCGAGCCCGAGCGAGCCGCTCGGTACCACCTGAACCTCGCCCCCGACCTTCTCGCCGTCCTTGAGGCGCATGATCGCGCCTTCGCCGAACTCTTTCTGGACGCTGGCAATCGCCAGCTCCAGCGCTTTGCCCTTCTGCTTGTCATCCAGCACGCTCATCGACGTTCCTCCGGTACACTCGTTATCCCAGGGCCGGAGCTTCCGACTTCTCGCGGCGGGGGACGACCAAAACTCGTAGTCCGGCTTATACTGTTCGACTGTTCAGATGTCAAACGGCGGAGCGGGACCGGTCGGACAGAGAATGTCCCGCGAAAAGCGCTGGGTCGAACGGGATTCAAAGATTGGTCTGTCTCTGAGCTTCCGTGAAGCTTGACTGCGGTGAATCCACGTGGAACCCCTCACCCATGGTTGGGTTCGGTGAGCTGGGCTCCCGGGCGAAGAAGCCCCGGAGAATGAGGATGTTTGCAATTCGCGTCGTCGGATGCGGGCAGCTCGCGCTGCTCGGCGCGCTGGCCGTCAACTGCCAGACCGACGACGGCAACTACGTCTTCGGGGACGAAACCGGCGGAACGGCTGGCTCCGCGGGTACCGCCGGCAATGGCGGGACCGGTGGCAAAGGTTCTGCTGGTTCGCCGAACGGCGGAAGAGGAGGCGGAGGCGCCAGCATCTTTGGCGGCTCCGGGCCTGTCAGCGCGGGTATGGGCGGCGAAGGCGGTGAGCCTCCTACCCTCCAGGGCGGTAGCGGCGGCGACGAACCTTCGGTCGAGCCTCCGATCGAGCCCCCTCCGGGGGCCGGCGCGGCCTGCACTGGTGACGAGGGTTGCAACGATGCGCCCTGTGTCGATGGGGTGTGCTGCGAGAACGACTGCACGGAGGCCTGTCACGCCTGCGCGGGCGCGCTCACGGGCAAGGCCGACGGCCTATGCGCTCCCGTGCTGACGGGAGAGGATCCGGACGACGACTGCGAGGACGAAACGGGCAGCGATGTCTGCGGCAACGACGGCACCTGCAACGGCGAAGGCGAGTGCCGGAAGGTGGGAGCCGGCCAGGTCTGCGCCGAGCCGTCCTGCAGCGGCAAGACGTTCACGCCCGCCGCGACCTGTGACGGCGACGGCGCATGCGCCACGCCCACCACCGAAGACTGCGGCCAGTACCCGTGCGCCGCGACCGGCTGCTCCAAGTCGTGCTCTTCGCAGGGCGATTGCAGCGCGACGAGCTACTGCAACCTCGCGACCAACACCTGCGCGGCGAAGCTCCCGAACGGCAGGGCCGCAACCGAGGGCTACGAGTGCCAGTCCGGCGTGGTGGCGGACGGCGTGTGCTGCAACATGGCGTGCACGGGCTGCAAAGCTTGCTCGGGGGCGCCGCTGACGTCGGGTCTGGCCGGCACCTGCCTCAACGTCGTGGCCGGCCAGGACGCCCACGACTTCTGCGACGACTCGGGCG
>JALYWZ010000341.1 GCA_030852505.1 Myxococcota bacterium
GCGGTCGAGCGTGACCGCCGAGCCCTCGCCGGGCACGCCGCTCGGCGATGTCTGGGACATCTCGATCATCGCGCCCGTGGCACGCGAACGCACCGGCTACCCGACGCAGAAGCCCGAGGCGCTGCTGCAACGCCTGGTCCAGGCCTGCACCGAGCCCGGCGATCTGGTGCTCGACGCATACGCTGGTAGCGGCACCACCCTGGCGGTTTGCGCTCGCCTCGAGCGCCGAGCCATCGGCATCGACATGAACGCGCGCTCGCTCGAGATCACGCGCGAGCGCTTGCTTTCGCTCGGCAAGAAGCCGTTCGAGGAGCGGGTGCGCCTCGAAAGCGTCGCCGCACCGTGCCGCGCCCCCGACGTCGCGAGCCACGTCGCCTGAGAGTGCCGATTCGTGTGCCAGTGTGTGCCGGCTGGCTCGTCGCGCCGTGTCGCGATCTCCCAAATTCGAGGAGTTATCGACTGGCACGAAGCGTGCTGAATCCGCTGGCGGAGGCTGGCGAATGGCATACACGGGATGGCTCGGAGGGTTGGGTGCGACGGGGCTGACTTTCGCCGTGCTTGCGGGTTGCGGACACTCGAACGGCTCCGAGCGGCTGCCCAAGGTCGGCGACATCACGGAGGACGGCGGGAAAGTCACGAGCGTCGCGCCGTCGCCGCCGACTGCCAGCCAGTGCATCACGGTGACGGTCGAGATGCCGCCCGCGTGGGAATGCTCGCAAGAAGAGAAGGACCTCGCGCGAGGAGCGAGCACGGGCGCGACGCCTACGCCAGCGGTCCCGGTGCCGAGCTCCCCCGATAGCCTGGACGTCTCGCTCGCGCAGACTGACTGCGCGGGCCTCGCCGCGCTACGGAGGCCCGTGCTGAAGCGCAACTACGTCGCGCAACTCGACGCGACGTACCGCAATCAGCTCGCCAGCCGTTGCTTCCCGACTACCTCGAGCTATCTCACGAACGAACGCGGAGAGCGGATCCCGTATTGTCCGTCCACGACGATGTATCCGAGCGCCTCGGGGGGGACACCCAGCGCGCCGGGTGGGCCCATCGCCTTCGCGCCAGCCGCGCCGTCCCCGAGCATGCCGGGGAACGCGGGCACGCCGGCAACGGAAGACGAGGGGGGCGGCGCCAGCGAAGTGTCCACCACGAACACTCAGGTGCAGGACGTCGACGAGCCGGATTTCGTGAAGAACGACGACGAGCACGTCTACGTGCTGTCGCCGGCCGGCTTGCACGTGATCGATGCCTGGCCCGCCGAAGAGGCCAGAGAGATCGCGAAGATCACGGTCGTCGGCGAGCCGCGACGCATGTTCCTCGAGGGGGACGTGCTGGCCGTGTATTCGCGCGTCGAGTCGTCGAGCTACGCTCCGAATGGGGTCGGCGCGGCCGGTCAGAGCCCGTCGATGCAAGGCTGCACTTACGGCTACGATTGTCGCTTCACGAGCGAGGGCGGGCGTACGGCGATCACGCTGTTCGACGTGTCGAACGCGGCCGCTCCGGTGCTGCTTCATCGCTTCGACCTGTCGGGCGGTTTCGTCGCGGCGCGCCGGGTCGGGTCTACGGTGTACACGGTGGTCCACGACACGGGCGCCACTTCGTCTCCACCGGTGGACCTGAAGCTCGAGTCTACGAGCCTGGAGGCGCTGCGCGCGAGCTACCAGGACCGCCGTGGGTCGATCGAGCAGACCATCGACGCGGTGCCGTCTGCGTTTTTCGTGCCGTGGGTCAGTGAGGTGGGCGAGAGCGGCGGTGATCCCCAGCCGATCGAGGCGTGCGACTCGGCGCTCGTGGGCAAGGCCGCGGCCGGGCTCAGCTTCGTCTCGCTCGTGGCGTTCGATCTCGATACGCTCGCGCCTCCGCGGCGCACGTTGATCGCGGGCAAGCCGGGGTTCGTGTACTCGTCGGCGCAGGCGCTCTATCTCGCGACCGACGGCGTGGACGGCGGCGACGCCTACCCGCAGCCTTACTCCGGCGCCGCCGAAAGCGAGCGCAGCACGATCCACAAGTTTGCGCTCGACGGAACGAGCACGCGCTACGCCGGCAGCCAAGCGGTGCGCGGCCACGTGCTCAATCAGTTCAGCCTGGACGAGCATCAGGGAATTCTGCGCGTGGCGACCAGCAGCGGTCGCGTCCCGAACCCGGATGTCTCCAGCAACGTGACGACGTTCGGCTCGGACGAACAGGGAAACTTCGTGCGCCGCGGTGAGCTGACCGGGCTCGCTCCCCAGGAAGACATCCGCTCGGTGCGCTTCGACGGCGATCGCGGCTTCGTGGTCACCTTCAAAAAGACCGACCCGCTGTTCGTGATCGACCTTGCCGAGCCGAGCGCGCCCAAGGTGCTCGGGGAGCTCAAGATCCCCGGCTTTTCCACGTACATGCACCGGCTCGACGACCACCACCTGCTCGCGGTCGGCTTCGACGCCGACGACCACGGCGACTTCGCGTACTTCGACGGCATACAGATCCAGATCTTCGACGTGACGGATCTCGCGAGCCCGCAGCTCTTGCACAAAACCGTGATCGGCACGCGCGGCTCTGGCTCCGAGGCGCTGATGAACCACCTGGCGTTCAACTACTTCGCGCAGAAGCAGCTGCTCGCGTTGCCGATGACCGTCTGCGAAGGCGGCGACGACGGAGTCTACGCGGACCAGCTGACGTTCAGTGGTCTGATGGTGTTCGACGTGTCACTCGAAGAAGGCATCGTCGAACGGGGCCGGATGCCGTTCGTGGACGCCCAACAAGCCGCACCCGCGGGCACCCCCGGCGCGAGCTGCGGCAGCTGGTGGTCCAACAGCACCTCCCTCGTGAAGCGCAGCATCTTCATGGACGACTTCGCGCTCGGCATCAGCGACACCAAGCTCAACGTCGCCAACCTCACCGAGCTCTCCAAGATCCTCGCGACCGTCCCCCTCACCCACTAACGTCGCGGCCCGTGACTACGTCGCGGGTCGTCACCGGGCGGGGAACTCGTTGAGGTTGCCCGTGAGCATCAGCAGGGTGAGCGGTGTCCAGCTGAGGTTGTAGTAGCGGCTCCGCGCGAGCAGCTCACCGGTCGCGACGAGCGCGTAGGCTTCGTCGATGAAGCTCTGGAACTTCGGGTCGTGCATGGCGCCGACTGCAGCCGTGCCGACGAACACCGCTGACTGCGGGCCGTTGGGGGCGCTGTCCTTGTCGGGCTCGGGCGTGCCGTCGAGCGCGTAGCCGTCGACGATCTTGGCGGCGCCGATGTTCGCGAAGAACGTGCTGATCTTCTCGAGGTAGGCCTTGGCGCGTGGCTCGCCGTTGTAACAGTAGTCCTGACCGATGCGGAACGGGATGCGCGCGGAGTCGTACTGGTAGTTGGAGGCGCTGTTGGTGCCGGTGGGTTTGCCGTTCAAGTCGCACCAGGCCGGCGCGAGGCCGTTGTCCTGGTTCTTGTTCTCGGCGTTCAGGCACTTGTCGAGCATCTCGTAGCCGCGGTCGATCACGCGGTTCCACTCCGCGACCTTGCCCGTGACCTGACCGA
Organism: Myxococcota bacterium; assembly: GCA_030852505.1. GTDB lineage: Bacteria > Myxococcota_A > Polyangia > Polyangiales > Polyangiaceae > PMG-095. Next base: position 3,500 of record JALYWZ010000341.1, read on the forward strand.
AGATCCGATACTGGTTGGGCGCGAAGTACGACGGGTTGAAGACCGTCTCGTTCCAGGTGTCTCCCGGCTTCAAGAAATCGCCCTGGGTGTGGTCGATCTCGTGGTCCCAGATCGCCTGGATCTGGGTCTTTGCGTATTCGATGTAGTCCTTGTCGAGCGAGCCTTTGCCGCCCCACTGCCGGTCGGCCATCACCAGCGCCCAGGCCATGTCCTCGTCGGAGTCGGTGGCGCCGCCCGTCGAAATCGGCGCGGTGCCGGCGGGGTTGATGTACCAGTGCATCAACCCGTTCTCGTTCAAGAACTCCTGCGAGTATTTCCAGAGGCCGTCGAACAGCGGCTGATCGCCCATCGCCACGGCGATCACCATGCCGTAAGCGATGCCCTCGGAGACCGTGGAGTCGACCTCGGCGCCCGGCGAGTTCGGTCGCTTCACGCGCAGGTGACCGCGCGCCCCCTCGGACGTGACGATCTCGGTCTTGAAGCGCTCGTAGGCTTTGACGACATCGGCGGGGTTGGCGTTCGTCGGGTACGCGCAACGCTCGAGTCGTTGGTTTTCGGGGAACTGATGCGAGCCGGTTCCGATTTTTCCGCCGCTGCCTGCCGTGCTCATTCCACCGCTTCCTGCGTTTCCGCCAAGGCCCGCGCTGCCGCTCGAGGCCATGCCGCCCGAAGGCGTGCCGCCGTTACTGCTACCGCCATTTGCCGCCCCGCCTGCACCGCCCCCGGCGTTGCCTGCGCTGGTAGAGCCACCTCCACCGCCGTTCGCAGCACCCGCGAGCACCGCGCCGCCAGTTGCAGACCCGCCGCTCGAGGGCGCTGGTGCGCCGCCGTTCGCGGCTGGATTACCGGCGTTTCCCGGCGTTCCACCGGTCGAGCTCGGCGGCGCACCGCCCTTCGCGTCGCCCTCCGAGGTGTTGCTGGCGTCGCAGCCGGTGGCCTCGAGCGAAGCCACGACGACGATCGCGAGTAGAGCGTGTGTGGCTTGCCTGCTGCGTGGGCGTGCCGGAGCTCTGCGCTTGAAAATGTCTTTGTGCGTCATCCTCGAGGGTTCCGCGGCACGGTTTTTATCATGGGCGGGGATCTCGGCAACGCGGTACCCTAAGCTTTCGTCCACACACGGGAGGCGCCGATGTCGCGAAGTATCGAGCAACTCGTCAATCAACAAGTGTTGAAGTGGCTGGAGCAACAACGCCGCGTACCGGACGGTCCACCGCCGAGCCGCGGCGAGGGCCAGCGCCCCGTGATCTGCGTGTCGCGACAGTTCGGGGCCTATGGCACGGATCTCGCGAGAGCTGTCGGTGAGCGACTGGGCTTTCACGTCTACGATCAAGATCTGGTCGACGAGATCGCCAAGCAAGCGCACGTTCGCCGCAAGGTCGTCGAATCGCTGGACGAGCGGGCGCGCTCCGGCATCGTGCGCTGGGTCGACGAGCTCGTCGAACAGCGCCATTTCACCGCCAGCGACTACCTGAGGAATCTGTCGGAGGTGCTGCTCACGTTCGCGCGCCACGGGCAGGGCGTGATCGTCGGGCGCGGTGCGCATTTGATCCTGGATCCGGAGCTCACGCTCAGGGTGCGCTCGTTCGCGCCGGCGGCCTGGCGCTCGCAGCGCATCGCCGCGCGCCGCGGTATCTCGCTCGCTCAGGCTGAAGTGCTCACCACGCGCGTGGACGCCGAGCGCACGGCGTTTTATCGCGACCGATTCAACGTCGACATCGAGCAGCTCGGGCAGTTCGATCTGTTGATCAACTCCAGCACCACCTCGCTCGAGGCGGCGACCGAGATCGTGATCGACGCGTTCGCGGCCAAGCTGCGGCGACCGAGCGCTGCGCCCAAGTCCGGCGTTCGCTCGGCGCTGCCGTTTTCCGAGGGTTCCGGCTCCACCCGGACGGGTACGCGCTGAGCCCGAAATCTGCGACCTCGCATTATATTGCCGAGGGTCGCTGAACTGGCGCGGTGCCTTCCGACATTGACGGAACACTGTCGTGCCGGCGGCATTTTTCAGCGACTGCGTGCCCGGCTTTTGCGAGTCGCCGCCTGGTGGCAGCTGCGACGATCGGATATCGTTTTTCGTGGTCCTGCACTGGCGGTTCCCCGCGGCTGCGCGGAGGAGTGTGATGAGAAAATTAAGCGACTCTCGCTCTCCCGTCTCGGCGCTCGCGCTCGCGCTCGCGCTGTGCGGCTGCACGGGTGAAGTCAGCACCTCAGATGCTCCCGGTCCGCTCCCTCAGGCGCCTGGAGGCACCGCGAACCCCACGCCGGGCGCGCCCACTCCTCAGCCGACGGCTGGCAGCACCGCCCCGGGTGCTCCGGGCACCTCGCCAACGGGCGGGGCCACCGCGCCGC
>JALYWZ010001093.1 GCA_030852505.1 Myxococcota bacterium
GGTGTCGACGTTCGTGTCGCCCGCCGACCCTGGATCCCCGTCGTTGTCGTCCGAGCCCGTCTGCTTCCCGCCGCAACCCGCCGTGATGCTGAAACCCAGCCCGGCCAACAGACTCACCCGCCAGAAAACCAGCTCGCGCCTCATGCGTGAGGAGTTTGCAAGCCGCGTACCGGCAAACCCGCCTCTAATTCGGCCCTTTCGCCGTTGCTCACCCCCCTTTGCTGGCACAGCTTGAGCCATCCGCGACGTTCCGGCCAGCTTGACCGGCCATGCCTGCTTTGCTTCCCTTGCGCGCGTGAAACCGGCGTCTGCCGAACCAGAATGAGCGCGAGCCTCTCGGCCGCATTCGGCCTCCTTCTGCCGCGCACACGGACCAGCCTCTGGCAAGCGCTCCGCAGCGACCGCTTCTTACTCGCCGCGACGTTGCTGCTGTTCGTGACGGCGTGCATCCCGCTCGCGGTCACGCCGTTTCTGCCGTTCGCAGATCTCGGCCTCAACACCGCGTCCACCGAGCTCATGTGGGACGTGCTGCTCGGCCGTGAGCCGGCGGCGACGTATCACCGCATCAACTGGGCGCCAGTGCCGTACTGGGTCGGGTACGGTGCCGCCTGCTTGCTCGGGCAGGTGTTCGGGCCGCTGCTCACGGCCAAGCTGCTGACGGCATTCGTGTTCGCTCTGCTGCCGCTGTCGACGATGCGGCTGCTCCTGTCGCTGGGTCGCGACCCGCGGCTCGGGCTCTGGTCCTTCGCGCTGATCTGGCAGCTGAACCTGTATGCCGGTTGGATCGCGTACATGATCGGCATCGCGCTGGTGTCGATCGTCTGTGCCTGGATCCTCGAGGCCGAGACGATCGCAGACGGCTTCCGGATCGCACCGTGGAGCGCGCTCGTGGCGCTCACTCATATCCAAGCGACGTGGCTGCTCGCCGTCTCCGGCGGGCTGCTGTGCTTGACGACGGGACGCCTCGGGCGGCGCGTGCTCGTGCACTTGGCGGCAGGCTCTGGCGCCGCCTTGCTGACCACGATCTGGTTGGCGGGTCAGCTCGCAGGAACGTCGGGAGCTTCCGGGTCGTTTCATTTCGGCTGGCACTCGCCGGGGTATCGGATCTCGCAAGCATTTCACTACGTGCTCGACAACTACTCCGAGCCGTCCGCAGAGCGCATCGCAGCCATCGCGTTCGTCGTGCTCGTGCTCGGCCCGCTGGCGCTCACGCAGCTCGGGCAGCGTCCGCTCGTAGACCGCCGCTCACCGCTGCTCTTGGTGTTCGGCGCGGGGTGCCTGTACGCCCTGCTGTGGTGGGAGGTCGCTGGACCTATCAACCATTGGTACACCTACCCGCGATACGCCTCGGTGGTCGCGGCGTGGCTGCTCCTGATCCCCGCGCCGCGCAGAAGCTGGGCCTTCACGCTTTCGCTGCTGCCCGGGATTGGGCTTTCGCTAGCCCTGAACCTGGTCGCCGTTCGGCAGTTCGCGCACTTCGGGGAGCAAACCCGGCCGTTCCTCGAAATCATCAACGCGGTTCCTGCGCGTGCCAAGGTCTTGCCGTTCACCTTCGACGATGGCGATCCGGACCCCGATTTGAAGCTGCCGCCATACAAGGGGATGTACTCGTACCTGACGGCGGTCGGACACGGATACACGCCTTACCTCTGGAACATCCCGTCGCATCCGTTCTCGAACCGACCGGTCTCGTTGCCAGCGCCCGGATGGAGCGGCAAGTTCTCGCTCGATGAACACGGGCGCTTCTACGACTACTTGCTGGTCCAGGGGTTCCAGCACGCAGATCCCGTTCGAAACGCCCGGTCTGCTCTCGGATTCGGCGCGGAGCTCGTGCTCGAGCGCGCCCGCTGGCGACTCTACCGTGTGACCAAACCAGGAAAACCATGACCGACGGTGATGAACCCGTGAAGCCCGCGGCACGAGCGCCGGGCAAGTTGAGACGGGCGCTCGAGTGGCTCACGTTGTCGGCGCGCATCGCCGAGGCAAAACGGGCCGAGCGCCGAAACGCCGCGGAGCTCTTGCTCTTGGCGCGCGCGATCCGCGCCGCCCGCGCGGCCGATCGGCTGCTCGACTCGCCGCACGCGCTCCAAAGCGAACCGGAGCTTGCC
>JALYWZ010001094.1 GCA_030852505.1 Myxococcota bacterium
GTTTCAAGGCGGTGAGGCGACTCGGGGGTTCTGCGGTCCGGTGCGCGACCGGGATTACTTCTTGTGCTCGCCGCGCTTCTCTTCGCCCTTGGCCTTGTTTTCCTCCGCCGCGGCGCGTTTTTCAGCGGCAGCAGCCTTGCGTTCCTCGATCTGCGCCACGTGGTCCGCTGCCTGGGCGCGTTTTTCCTTGGCCGTCTCGCTGCGCTCTTTGGCATGACCGCGGCGCTCCGAAGCGGTCTCGCGCAGCGCGGCGGCGGCAGCGCGGCGATCGGCCGTCACGGCGTGGTGCTTCTCGCTCTTCTCGGGTCGCTCGCCCTTTTCCGCGCGCTCGCCCTTTTCGGCGGCCTGCTTCGCGGCCTGCTCGGCCTTGTGCAGATCGCGGCGCTCGTGCGCGAACGCGACGCGCTCACGGGCGCGATCCGCCGCGTGCACGGGCAGCTCGACGAGCTTCACGCGGCGCTCCACCTTGGGCGCTTCTACCGTCGGCGCTTCTACCGTCGGCGCTTCTACCGTCGGCGCCTCGACCGCAGGCGCTTCCGCCGCGGGAGCCTCGACTGCGGGCTCTTCTGCCGCGGGAGCTTCGGCGGGCTCGCTTCCTTCATCGGCAAACGAAGCGGCAGGCAAAACGATGGCGGTAGCGAAAGTGAAGACGGCGAGGGTACGGCGCAGGATCATGGAGCGTGAGTCCTTCAGGGGGTGAAAGTGGTGAGCTTTGCGGCTCTCACCAATCCAGACGGGATCCCGCGCCACAAAGTTCCCGCCGGCCATCGGAGAGGCGATGCGGGTGACCGCACCGATGTGCGTGAAAGTATCCGACACCGGCCTCTTCAAGAAGCGAGCCCGAACGCCGTTCCTATCCGAGCCGTGCCCCAGTCAGACGAAGCCGCGCTCTTGAACCGCGCCCGTGAGGGTGACGCCGCGGCGTTTCAGGCCCTACTAGGGCCTGTCATTCCGTCTCTGCGCCGGCTCGCCTTCGCCTTCACTGGAAACTGGGACGAGGCCGACGACCTCGCACAAGAGACGTTGGTGAAGGCGTTTCGCAGCCTGGACTCGTTCAGCGAGCGCTCGCCGCTCGCAACCTGGATCTACGCGGTCGGTCGCAGCGTGTGCCGCGATTGGTATCGGAGCCGCGCTTCGCGGCAGCGCCGAGACACACAACAGCTCCGCGAGTCGCTGCCAGCGGATGCGCTCCAACAAGAGGAGACGCTGGTCGAGCTCGAGCGTTCGCGCGAGCTCTGGCAATCGGTGCAGTCACTCGAGCCTGAATTTCGCACCACGCTCGTGTTGTGCGACGTCGAGGGGCTCTCTTACGCCGAGACCGCCGATATCCTCGGTGTTCCCGTGGGTACCGTGCGCTCGCGCTTGAGCCGCGCCCGCGGACGGCTGCGGAAAGTGCTGGTTCGCGAGCACCCGTCGATGCTGCCCCGCGAGTTCCGAACCCACGACTCTTCGCCCCCTGGGAGCCTCGGATGAAATCGAACTGGAACGAGCGAGAGCTCACGGATCGTCTGCGCCGCCTGAGCACGCAACCGCCCAACCTCGCTTTCGAGCAGCGCCTCACTGTGTCGCTGGGCCTGGCTGCAGAAGAGCTCCGCGCTTCGCGCCTGCCGGAGCCTCGGCGGTCGAAAACCAAAAGAAGGCCGTATGTGCGCGCAGCGCTGTTGCTGGGGGCGGCGCTTGCCGCGGGGGCCGCCGCTTCGCAGGCGTGGTCCGCTCGACACACGGCGATGCCGCACGCCGCGGACCCGGGCGACTGAGCCGTGCGCGCGCTCGGTGTGCTCCTCGCCCTGGGCGCAGCTCTCGCGTTCGTCCAACCGGCATCGGCTCAAACCCAGCCCAGCTCCAAGGTGGAGTTCTACGAGCTCACGGATCGCGGCCTCGAGCACTTTCGCGCCGAGCGCTACGCAGCCGCTCTCGAGGCCTTCGACCAGGCGCTCGCGGCCTCGAACGAGGGCGCCGACGCCGTGTCCGTCGCTTTCAACGCGGCGGCTTGCGCCTTCGCGCTCGGTCGCTTCGACGACGCGGAGCGGCGCTTTCTTGCGGTTGCGGCGCGCCCCGGCGGCACACCGCTGGCGACGCTGAACGCCGGTTTCGCGGCGCTGTAC
>JALYWZ010001095.1 GCA_030852505.1 Myxococcota bacterium
ATAGCGTCTCCCGTGCCGTGAGATTCTTGTTTCCGACGCCGAGCGCCACGCTCGGCACGAGCGTTGCGTCGCCGAGGCCGTATTCGACCGCGAGGAACTGGTCGAGCGAGCTGTTGGTTGGCAGCCCGCCGTTGCCGCCGACGATGCGGCTGCCGGTGAGGATCGTCCCCGCGGAGTTGTGTGCGTTCGTGTCCGAGAGCACGTCGATGCCCTCGATCACCAGGAGCTTGTCCTTGAAGCTCTGGCCGTAGCTCTCGGCGTCGTCGAACGGCTGGAGCGGGCAATCCTCGTAGCCGAGGTCGAAGGCGGTCTCGGTGTCGCCGTCGCGCATCGCGAACAGCTCCGCCGCGACACCGTGCGGGTGGTAGAGCCCGATGAACCGCTGCGGCAGCTCCTCGCCCATCGACTGCGCGAAGGAGTTCTCGGCGAGCCGTACGAACGGCAGCGCGGCGAAGCCGCTGCCGACCGCTCGCAGGAAGAGCCGGCGGCTCTGGCTCTTCATGGCTCCTCCCGCAGCGTGAAGGTCGGGCTCTTCGCGATCGAGACCCAGGTCTCCAGCATGTCGCCGAGGCTCGCCTTCGGCTGTTTACGCCAGAACTCGATGAACTCCGTCTCGCCGGGGGTCGCGGCGTTGTCGCCCGTGGCCTTGGCTGCCCGGAACATGAAGCGCGTGAAGCACTCGCGGACGCGCTCGCTCTCGGCGAGGGCCAGAGCGAGCTCGTTGCTGTCGGCGAAATCCCCGTCGTAGTCCTGCTCGACCGCGACCGTGACACGGCTGTCCACCGGCTTTCCGTTGTCGAGCTCCCGGTACGCGCCCATCCCGTCGAAGTGCTCGAAGGAGAAGCCGAACGGGTCGATGATGTCGTGACAGCCCGCGCAGATCTCGTCGGCGGGGTGAGCCGAGAACAGCTCGCGCGTGGTCTTGCTCGGATCGGGAAGCGGGGGAACGACCTGGATGTTGAAGGAAGCCGGTGAGTCCAGGTTCAGGCAGGTCACGCGCTGCGCGAGCGCGACCCCGCGGAACACGGGATGGCTCTCGTGGGCGTTGGCATAGGTCGCGAGGAACGCGGCCTGGTTCAGGATCCCGATGCGATCGCCGAGCCGCGACGACCCCGGGATCGGACCCGCCCCCGCGACCTGGTAGAGCGACAGCGGCCCCGAGTCGACCGTCCAATCGGCGCCGAACAGCTCGGAGACGTTGCCGGTCGATTCGAAGGCCACGCCGCGCACGAAATCCCGACTCTCGGCGACGATCTTGGGCTTCTCCCTGTCGAACTCGGGGTAGACGAGCGAGTCCTTGGCGCTGTCGTCGATGCGGTCGATGCCGAGCCATTCGCGCACCAGGCGAACCGCGGTGTCGCGCGCCCGGGGGTCGGTCTCGAACAGGCGGCGCACCTGTGCGGCCCGCTCTTCCGGATCCGTGAGCGCTCCGGCGGCGGCTTTCTGCGCGAGCTCGTCGTCCGGCGGAGCCGAGCTGAAGTAGTACGAGAGCTGCGCCGCAATCTCGTGCGGCGTGAGCTCGACGATCTGGTTTTGCGCCGGGCTGCCGTCTCCGAGCTCCGTCAAGTAGAGGAAGCCCGCCGATTGCAGCAAGCCCCGCGTGACGTGAGCCACGCCGTCCTCGTAGCTCGCGCCCTCGGCGCCGACTTCGTAGAGCTCGAGCAGCGCCTGAACCTCTTCGTCCGTGAGCGGGCGGCGGTAGACGCGACCACCGAAGGAGCTGACGAACGCGCGCGCGCAGGTCCGCGGCTCGTCGGCGGCCGAGCACGGCGCAAGCCGCGCCAAGACGCCATTTTCACGCGCTTCCGTGACCAAGGAGCGCGCGGCGTCGTCGAGGCGCTCCACGAGCACGGCGTCGACGCGCTGGGTGTCGCTCACCGTGAAGCCGTCCTGGCGAAGGTCCGGGGGAAAGTCGGGGCCCGTCGCCGGGGTCTGTTCGGTCGAGAGCAGGGCCTGCACCGAGCCGTCGTACTCCGCGTTCGCGAGCCTGCGGATCCGCGCGGGCACGAGCCAGTTGCCGCTCGGCACGCCGCCCGCGGCCGAGCCTCCCGCGCCTGCGGATTGCTGCGAGCCACCCGTTGCCGCCTGTCGTGCACCGCCGGTC
>JALYWZ010000049.1 GCA_030852505.1 Myxococcota bacterium
TGCCCCAGGCAGGGCTCGGCCCCGATCTGCCGCCACTGCCGGAGCCGCCCAGGATGCCTCCCGCGATGCCCAGCGTTGCTCGCGTCGCCGCGCTCGCGCCGGGCCCGTATCGGGAGGCCGAGCCGGCGCCCGCCGGGCCACGCATCCTTCCGTCGAAAGTCGGGCATGGCCTGCTCCGCATCGACCCGAACTCGGCCGCTTACCGCGTGCGACCACCGGGAGCGCTCGATCGCTCCGGTCAGGCCTTCAAGGCCACGGTGAAGGTGTGCGTCGGCGCGGACGGCGGAGTCTCGAACGTCAGCATCCTGCGCTCGGCGGGGCCCGCCATCGATGCCCAGATCCCGAGCGTGCTGTCGCGCTGGCGCTACCGCCCATTTCTGGAAGCCGGTCACGCCTCGCCATTTTGCTACACGTTCGCGTACGTGATCGCGAACTAAGAGTACGTGCGCCCGACGCCGGCGTCCGGAGCGCTCGAACGGATCGCGAGTTTCGACCCGAGCACCTGCACCGTCACCGCGCTGTCTTCGGTCTGAACCGTGGCCGCTTCGGTCGGGAAGCGCCGGCCGAGCTCGCGGCTCAAGTACTCGCCCAGCACCTCGGCCATCACCTCGCTGCCGGCCGACGCCGTGAACTCCAGCAATTCGGCGACGCCGAGAGCTTGCTGCCGCGCTTCCTGAGAGTCTTTCCAGACGGGCTCCGAAGCTCTGAGCCCGTCCCGCCGCAGCGACGCGAACGTGTCGAGGAGCAGCCGCTGCAACTGCTCCAGCGTCTCCATGTCCGGAGCTTCGATCGAACCGGCTAGCGAGCTGTCGAGCGGACCCATGTCGGGTTGGTTATGGCATCGCTCTCCCGCGTCTGAAACAGCGGCTTGAACACGGCGCGCTCCGTCCACGCCAGGTACAGGCCGAGGCCGAGCGCGGTGAAGGCGATCGCCAGCGGAGCCAGACCCGGCGCGAGGAACACGTGGAACGCCACGATGTTGACGACGATCGGCGCGAGCAGCGTCAGCGCGAACGGGACGTAGCGATTGCCGAGGAGCAGCGCTGCCGCGAGCACCTCGGTGCCCTTGATCAAGGGGAACATGTAGCCCGTCTGAAGGAGCGCCCCGCCGAAGGCCAGCGCCTCCGGAGGCGGCGGCTCCGCGGGCTGGGGCAGGAAGTGAAAGAACCCGTTCAGCCCGAACACCAGAAACAGGCTGCCGAGGGCCAGCCGGGCGACGAGGGGAGCTTTGGAACGCGATGTCTGCACGAGAACCTCCGCCAGGCAATCTAATTGTTGCTCCCGCTTTGATTAGTCGGGTTGTCTGGCAACCAGTCGTTGCTAGGATGGCAACAATGGACCTCAACCTCGTGAAGGCGTTCGTGTCCGTCGTGGAAGGGCAGAGCTTCACCGAGGCCGGGAAGGCGCTCGGCCTACCGAAGTCTTCCGTCAGCCGGCGCGTGAGCGAGCTGGAGGACGAGCTCGGCGTGCGCCTGCTCCACCGCACCACCCGCAAGCTCACGCTCACGGACGCCGGGCGAGCCTACTTCGAGCAGGCCGAGCGCGCGCTGCAAGGGCTCGACGCCGCGGCGGAGGCAGCGTCGGGTCTCGATCGCGAACCGCGCGGCGTCGTGCGCATGACCGCGCCGGTCGAGCTCGGCGTGATGAGCGTCTCCGACGTGCTCGCCGAGTTCACTTATCGCTACCCGGACATCCACGTCGAGCTCTCCCTCGACTCGCGCCCCGTGAACCTGGTGGAGGAAGGCTTCGACATCGGGATCCGCACGCGGAGCTCGCTCGAAGCGGCGCTGGTGGTGCGGCGTCTCGGTTCCATCGACACCGGTCTGTTCGCGTCGCCCGAATACATCGAGCGGCGCGGCGCCCCGAAGTCCCTCGAGGAGCTCGCCAAGCACGACTGCATCTTGTTGCGTGCGCAGCAACAGCGGAGCGTGTGGCGGCTGGAAGGCCTCGACGGCAACGTCTCGAGCGTCGAGGTGCGCGGCCGCATCAGCACCGACGAAAACTTGTTCGTGTGGCAAGCGGTGCGGAGTGGTCTCGGCATCGGCATCCTGCCCCTCCACGCGGTCAGCGCCTGCACCGCGGGCGGAAGAATCTCGCCGATCGTGCGCGTTCTGCCGGAGTACGCGGTTCGCGGCGCGGAGCTCCAGGTCGTCGTCCCGAGCGGAGCCAAGCGCCCGCACCGCGTCACGCTTCTGCGTGATTTCCTGGTAGAGTCTCTGGGCAGCCGCTGTCGCGGGCACGGCGCTTGAGAGGTCTTACGGGGTATGCTTCGTCGTTCATCCTGGTGGGTGGTCTGGTTCGCCGGGGCGGTGAGCCTCGGTTCGGGTTGCGGGAGCTCGGAGGACGACGGCGCGGATCCGCCAGCAGCGCCCGCCGGCGGGAGCGTGACGACGGGCGGACGGTCCGCCTCGGGAGGTAGCACCGACGAGCGCGGCGGCGCCTCGGGCGGTAGAGCGGCGAGGGGCGGCAGCGACGCGATCGGCGGCACTGCGCTGAACGGTGGTGCGGCTGGCGTGGGCGGTGAAGAGCCGATCGGCGGCGCTGCTTCGAGCGGTGAAGGCGCTTCGGGCGGTGAAGGCGCTTCGGGCGGCGCGGGCGGTGACGGCAACGACAGCGAGCTCGGACGATGCCGGGAGGTCTCGCGCTTCCGCTACGCGACCGGCGATCGCTACGTGTCGTCCCTCGGAATCTCGCGACTGCCGGGGGGCTTCCTGCTCGACGGCGGTGAAAACTCGCTCGAACCGTTCCTGATCCTCGACGAAGCCGGTGAAGGGCGCGAGGTCCCGCGCGAGTTCGCAGCTCAGAACCCGTCACTCGTGCCCGGGACCTGGTTCGTGGCTGGCAACGAGCAGGATCTTCGCTTCATGAACATCCGGCGCGTCCAGGATCCGGACGTGACGCAGAGCTACAAGGGGTACTTCTACGTGCAGTCGTTCCTGGAGAGCGGCGAAGCGCTCGGCGCGGAGCAGGAGGTTCTCGAAATCTTCACGCGCGGCACCGCCTTCAACCACTACGCGAGATCCCTGGACGGAGAGCGGGTCGCGCTCGGCAATGTCGAGCCGGTGATCCGGGATCCGTGGATGGTGCTCGTGAGCAAGGACGGACAGCAGCTGAGCGACGCGGTGCGCGTGATCGATACCGGCGACAGCCCGCTGGTCCAATGCTTCTCGGTGGTAGGCACGATGAGCGGTGCCGTGGGCTTCGCGGTGGACGAGGGCAGCGATCGACTACGGATGGTCGAGATCGACTCGACGGGAAAAGTCGTGCAAGACCTCACGCGCCCCGAGACCACCGACTGCCCCACGGTTTCCGCGGACGCGAGCGGCATTTACCTGCTCCTCAGGGAGAACAGCGACGCGACGAGCACCGAGGTTTACCGCTTCGAGAACAGCCAGCTCACCAAGCTCTTTGGCCTGCCCGAGGATGCCGACGCCGGTTACTACGGCTTGCTTCAGGGCGGCGAGCAACCTCTGATCGTGCACTTCCAGGGACAAGAGACGAGCTTCGCGCGCTGGAAAGACGGAGCGCTCGTGTCGCTCGAAGGCGCGTTCTCGGACGACCTGCTCGGTGCGGCACCCGACGGACGGCTCTTCTTCACGACGGTCGAGGACTACGCCGTGTCGATCGCCACGGTCCGCTGCGGGCTTTTGCCTTGAGCTGAACGACGGACCGGGTAGCCACGCTCGGAGGCAAGAAAACGCCGCCGTCGGCTCGAGCGCGCGCTGACCGACCCCGTGCAGCGCACCTGCACGGCGCTGAGCGCGCAGACCGAGTCATTCACCGCGAAGTCGTCGACCCGCCCGAAGCCCAGCTGCTCGACCGGAATCCCTCGCGCGGCTTCTTCGGGGGTCAGCCGTCCAGCTCGGCGCTGCGGCGGAACCAGAGCTCGGCGCTCTTCGCAAAGCCGAGCCTCGTCAAGGCGATTCCGAGCTTCGCGTGCACCGGCGCGTCGTCCGGGCGAAACGCCAGCACGCGCCGGAGCAAGCGCTCGGCGCGACGCGGATCACGCGCTCGAAGTGACGCGTCCGCTTCGGCGAGGGCGCGCCGCAACAGGCGATCGATTCCCGGGCCGTCGTTGGCGCTCACGCCGGCCGCGCGCAGCCATGCGCTCCGCGCTTCGTCGAGGTTTCCGACGCGCACGGCCGCGTCGCCCTGGAGCTCGAGGATGCGCTTCGACTCGGGCGAAAGGCTCGCGGCTTGCTGGAGCCACACGCTCGCGGCCCTCGCGTCACGCCGTAAGAGCAGGAGCTGCCCGAGCTCGAGCGAGACCATGGCCGGGGCATCGCTCGCGCCCGTCGCTTGGCAAAACGCGCGCTGCGAGGCGTCGAGATCGCCGCGGATCAGCGCCGCGCGCGCCGCGCGGAAGTGCTCGGGCCAGCGCTTGCGATCGGCGCGGTCGCCCGCGAGCAGCTCGTCGCAGGTCGGCGCCGTCGATTCGGAGCCGTCCTCCACCAAGAGTGAAACGGTGTCGAGCCTTCGTAGCGGCGTGGTGCCTTGGGGCGCCGCCAAACGCACATCCGCTTTCGGGTTCTCGATTCGAGCTGCGGAGACAGGAGCCTCTTCTGTCGCGTCGGAAAGGTTCGTAGGGTGCGATGGAGCAGGCTGGTATAGAGCCAACCCGGTGCGCCAGACCGAGACACCCACGAGCGCGACGAACAAGGACCCTGCGAAGAGCGTCACGAACGGCCTGCGCCGGCGTAGGGTGGGCCGGGGGTGCGCGCTGGCCGCCGTCTCTTCCGGCGTGGGTGCGATCGTCGCAACCGGCTCGGGCGTCGCCTCTTGCTCCGTCGGTATCGTGGCCCGCAGTAACAGCTTCAAGATCGGCTTCGGTAGATCCGCCGTGGGCGGCTCCTCGTCCGAGAATCCAACGCTGATTTCTGGCCCAGGCACCTCCACGCGCGGGCGCGCCACCACTCTTTCGCCGGAGATGGTTCGATGCGGCCTAGGTAGGTCGAAGCGCGAGTTCTGGTCGTGTTCCGTCATGAAGCAGCCCGGGGCCGTCGCAGTCGCTATCTCCCGTGAGTGGTGCTCACGGTCGTTGTTTCTGGTCGCGTTCCGCGAGATTCGACCGGAGCGCGCAGATCTGGAGGACAAGCGCCGCGCATGTCGGAGCGCTTCGCGCAGCGCGCTGCTTGCGTGCGGTCGTTCAGCGCTCGCGGTGCAGCGCGGGCATCGTGTGGGACGGCGTCAGGTTGTAGGCGGAGTTGACCAGCCCGACGTGAGAGAACGCCTGCGGGAAGTTGCCGAGCTGGCGGCAAGCGACCGGGTCGTACTCCTCGGCGAGCAAGCCCACGTCGTTTCGCAGCGAGAGCAGCCGCGTGAACAGGCGTTGAGCGTCCTCCGTGCGGCCCGAGAGCGCGTACACGTCGGCGAGCCAGAACGAGCAAGCGAGGAATGCGCCCTCGCCGGGGGGCAAGCCGTCCTGACCCTCTGTCCTGTAACGGAGCACGAGCCCGTGATGCAAAAGCTCGCGCTCGACGGCCGCGATCGTGCCCGTGACGCGGGGATCGTCGATCGGGAGGAAACCGACCTGCGGTATCAAGAGCAAGCTCGCATCGAGGTGATCGGTGCCGAACGCCTGGGTAAAGGTGTTCTTGCTGGAGTTGAAGCCGCGTGCACAGACCTCGGCGTGAATGGCGTCACGGAGCGCGCGCCAGCGCTCGAGCGGTCCTTCCGTGTGCGTCTGCTCGATCGCCTTGACGGCGCGATCGAAGGCCACCCAAGCCATCACCTTCGAGTGGGTGAAGTGTTGTTGCGGCCCGCGCACTTCCCAGATCCCCTCGTCCGGGCGCTCCCAGGCGCTCTCCAGGAACTCGAGCAAATCGACCTGCAGGTTCCAGCTCGCGGGTTCGGACGGCAAGCCCGTCCGGCGCGTTTGGTGGAGCGTGTCCATCACCTCGCCGTACACGTCGAGCTGCAGCTGCGAGGCCGCGGCGTTGCCGACGCGGACCGGCCGCGAATCCTCGTAACCCGGCAACCAATCGAGCTCGTACTCGGTGAGACGGCGTTCGCCGGCGACGCCGTACATGATCTGAAGCTTTGCCGGATCGCCAGCCACCGCCCGCAGCAGCCAATCGCGCCAGGCTCGCGCCTCATCCACGTAGCCGGCGAGCCTCAGCGCATACAGCGTGAAGGTCGAATCGCGCAGCCAGCAATAGCGGTAGTCCCAGTTGCGCGTTCCCCCCGGCCACTCGGGCAGCGACGTGGTCGGTGCCGCCAAGACCGCGCCCGTGGGCGCATAGGTGAGCGCCTTCAGGGTGATGAGCGACGACGAGACCTCGTTTCGCCACGGCCCCCGGTAGGTGCAGCGCGCGGACCACTCGCGCCAGTATTGCTCGGAGTCCGAAAGCGCTTGCAGGGCGTTGCGCGGCCGCGGCGGCTCTTCGTGCGACGGATACCAGGACAGCACGAACGAGGCCTTTTGACCGGCCTTCACCGAGAAGGTCGCGACCGTGGTGAGCGACTCTCCGTGAGTTTCCACGTCCGACTGGAGCACCAGCGCGTCGGCGCCCGCGATGGCGCGCAACCTGCCGTCCGGCAGACGGGACACCCAGGGAACGATCGAGCCGTAGTCGAAGCGGATCACGAGCTCGAGGTGCATCGTCACCTCGCCTTCGAGGCCCTCGACGACGCGCACCACGTCCGGCGTGCCGTCGCGCGGCGGCATGCAATCCACGATACGCACACGCCCTTCGGCGAGCTCGAAGGTGGTCTCCAGGATCAGCGTGCCGTCGCGGTACGCACGCGTCGTCTTCTGGACCTCGCCCGCCGGCGCGAGCAGCCAGCGCCCGTGCGACGGCGTCCCGAGCAGCGCCGCGAAGCACGCGCCCGAGTCGAAACGGGGCAGGCACATCCAGTCGTACGAACCGTCGCGTCCGACGAGCGCGACGCTCTGCGTGTCACCGATCAGCGCGTAATCTTCGAGCCGGAGGGGCATTCTCAATGAATGCAGCAAAAGCGCGCGCTGTCGAGGCTTCCAAGGAGTGGTAGATTGCCACCGTGCGCCTGGCTCCTTACCTCGCAGCCCTCGTGTTCTTGGTCGCGCCGCGGTTCGCGGGCAGCGCCGAGCCGGCGCCGACCGACACGCCTGCGTGCGTGAAGCAGCGCACGGAAGCGCGCTACCGCAACCTCGGCTATGACCACCTCGTCCACTTGCGAAACGGCTGCGACGCGCGCGTGGCCTGCCGTGTTTCCACGAACGTGAACCCCGAGCCCGCCGAGCTCACTCTGAGCCCGGGGGAAGAGCGAGAGCTGGTCACTTGGCGCGGCTCCCCCGCCCGCGAGTTCACGGCCCGCGTTTCCTGCTGGATATCACGCTGAGGCGAGCGTGCTCTGGTAAACGTCGAGCGCCTTCGAGGCCGTTGGCAACCGCGTCAGCCAGGGGCGCTGCAGCGCGGGCATGTCGACGCAGCAGACCCGGATTTGACGGACGCGGGCCCGATGCTCGAGTACGTCGAGGAAGCGCTGCAAGCGCTCCGCACCAAAAGGGCAATACAGGAAGAAGACCGTCCCGAGCGGGACGTAGCGCAGCGTTTCGGTCGCGTCACCGGCCAGAAAGCGTAGGCGAGACAGCCCGAGCCAATCCGCGCGTGCTTGGGCCGTGCGAGCCAGCGCCGGTTGGATCTCGAGCCCGATGCACCCCGCACCGGTCATCAGGTGCGCGAACAGCGCGGCTCTACCCGCCCCGGCGCCGACGTCGACGAACACGTCCTCGGCGGTTACCGCTGCCTCGCGCACTGCGTCCAGCAGCGTTTGGACCGCGCAGGGCAGATACGGAACGCAGCCGCGCGGGAGGTCCGGCGAGTCCGCCTCGATGCCTTCGACGTCCCACAACCGATCCAGCCATTCGTCACGCTGTTGCTGGGGGATCGCCTCGAGCTCGACGGCGAAGCGCGCCGGAGTCACCCGCGCGTTTCGAAGCTCGGATCTGAGACGCAGCGCCGCGCCACGCACACTCGCTATCATGGAGTTGCCGGAGCCCCCGCCGCTCCTGCCGCTTGACTCCGCACGTAGTCGTCGATCACGCGACGTACGTTGGCGTCCTTCAGCACCAGCGAGATTTCGATGCGCCGGTTCTTCTCGAACGCGGCCTCGGTCTTCTCGTCGGTGAGCGGGCGGTACTCGGAGAAGGCGCCGGCAGCGAAGTACCTGCCGTAGTTTTGCTCGAGCACCGGATTCGATTCGAACATCGAGTTCAGGACGGCGTTGGCGCGCTTGGCCGAGAGCTCCCGGTTGAACGCGCCGGAGCCGCGCTCGTCGGTATGACCCTGGATCACGATCGCGTCCACGTTCTCGCGCACGTCCGGATCGGCGAGCAAGTTGCCGAGCCCCTGGGCAAGCGTCGCCAACAGCTCGATACCCGAGCGCTTGATGGCGTGCGAGTTGTACTCGAACACCAGGCTCTCGTTGATCACGATGTTGCCGTTGTCGCCGACCGACACGAGCGGCCCCGGTCCGCGGAGCCGCGGTCCGAGCTCGGCTTCCAGCGACGCCTTCACCTTGTCGAGCACCTGAACGCGAAGCAAGGCGATGCCCTCGAGCCGCGAGCGCAGGTTCCCGAGCTCGCGGTTGCTCTCGGCCAGAATCTCGCGCTGTTCGTCGAGCTTCAGCTCCGAGAGCTTGAGCTGCGCCTGCCCGAGCTCGATCTCGGCGGTGGTCTTGGCCAGCTGGTCCTCCAGAAACCTGAGCTTGCGCTCCGAGGTGCTGATCTGCACCTGGTAAGCGTTCAAGCGCTTACCGCTGACCAGGTTCTGAACGTAGGCGAGCAACACGAGCACGAACAGGATCAGCGCCGTGGTCGAGATCAGATCCGTGAACGACGGCCACAGATCGCTCGTCGCGTCCTCGCCCGAGACCAATTTCCTGCGACTTCGCATGTCGAGCCTCGGCTAGTTGCGGTCGCGCGCGCCGATGCCGCGGGCGGCGTCCTTCAGCGTCTCGCTCAGATCCGCGAACGACAGGCTCATGCGCTGGATGTTGTCCTTCAGGTGCAGGTTGAACTCGCGAAACTCGCGCGTCGATTCCCCGAAGCTGCGGAGAGCCGCGTCGAAGCGTGACACGGCGCCGTCGAGCTCCGCGACCGAGCTCACGAGCTGGGCCGCGGCCACGCCGGATCCGTCGCCGGCGCGCGGACCGCGCTCGCGCGCCCAGTGCGTGGACAGGCCTTCGAGATAATGCTCGATGCGCACCATCGCCGCGGTGCGCCGATCCCCGACGTTCGACACGATGTTCAGCAGCATCATCACGATCGCGGCCACGATCCCGAACAGTGAGGTCACGAATGCCACCGCCATGCCCGACAGCGCCTGACTCAGCCCTTGCGTCAACGCCTGCCCGATTTCGGCGGCTCCGGCCGTGTCCGAGGTCACGAGACCGACGAGCTTCCCGATCGACGACGTCAGTCCGTAAAACGTGCCGACCAGGCCGAGCACGATCAAGAGGCCAGTTGCCGAACGTACGAACCGCTCTGCGAGCAGCGCCCCGCGTAGCTCGGAGAGGAAGGCGCTCTCGACCAGTGCCTGCATCTCGGATGCGGACGCGCCCTGGTCGAAGCGCTGTCGGGCCTCGCGGACGATCCGCTCCAGCACGGGCTCCTGAAACGGGCTTGCAGCGTCTGGATTTCCGAGCAGCTCTCGCTCCAGGTTGGCGTAGCGACGCCCCGCCACGAGGTTCGCGATGATGCCTGCCAGGAGCGACAGGACGATCGCTGCGAGGATCAGGTGCCCGCCGGCACCGATCAGCTTCCAGCTCTCGACTGCAGATTGCATCCCGGGGCTTGTCGCAAAATCCCGAGGCTGTCGAGCGCGAAGCGGCGCTCGCCAAGCGTGTCATTAGGAGCCACTCGCCGAGCTCGTAGCTCCAGAGCCTTTGCGCGCGTCGACGGTCGGCCCGGGCCGCGCCACTTCCGAGAACACGAATGATAAACCACCCACGAAGTAGGTCGGGTATGAGATCGGCCCGGAGCCGATGGGGACGGCCCCTCGTCGAACCACGTAGGTGCCAAGGAGCTTGTCGCGCAGAGTTTGACGGTTGCGATCGTGGCTCAAGAGCAGCAGATCGACGCAGTTTCCCAAGGTTAAAAATAGAAACAAGAAGCGGCAGGTGGAACGCCACAGGCTGACGCGGTTCCCCTGGAGATCGACCAACTGCACCCATGCGAGCCGGTAGCCGAGCGTCGGAAGCTTCGTGACCTTGAGGCCGGCGAGGTACGACCACGCCAGCAGGAACACGGCGGCGTTGACGGCGAGGGGCGTGAGCCCGGCTTCGAGCCCGATGCCCACGACCGGTACCGAAACCAGAAAGACCAGGCCGGCGTCAACCGCCAGCACGAAGACCCTGCGGCCAAGCCCCGCCATGTCTTCTGTCGCGTAGTACACACCCGTTTCGTCGAGCACGGCAGCTAGCGTACACGGCGCCGCGCGGCGAAGAGAAGGATCTGAAGTGAGCGAAGGAAGAAGCGTACGCGCGGCGGTAGCGTCCTCCTGTTGCCAGAACTGGCACTAGCTTTCGGGCGCGGGGCGCGGAACACTGCTCATGGCGGGAAGGTCGCGTGAATACCCAGGTTCTCATCGACGCCGTCGTGCAGCAGACGATGGTTTTCATCGCACAGCTGGCGACGGCGGGGGGCGTGCGCGCACCGCTCGCCAAGGTCGCGGGACAGGTCTTTCTGGACCTGACGAACGAGCTCCAGAATCAGGGCGTCAAAAAGAAGGTCATCGCGGACATGTTCGGGATGGCGCTCCGGACGTACCACCGTCGGACGCGGGAGCTGAAAGAGAGCCAGACGGACGTGGGGCGAACGCTGTGGGACGCCGCGCTCTCGTTTCTGCGCGAGCGCCGCTCGAGCTCAGCCCTCGAAATTCAGCGGCGCTTCCGCCACGACGATCCCGAGATCCTGCGCGGGATCCTGAGCGACCTCGTCAACTCCGGCCTGGTTTTTCGCTCAGGGCGCGGCGACTCGGCGATCTACCGGCTGGTTGACGACGCCGAGCTTGCAGCAAACACCGCGGAGGCAGGCGTGACGGGCGTCGACTACATGGTCTGGCTCGCCGCTTACCAGACCGGCCCCACGACTCTGGCCGCGCTCAGCGAGGCCTCCAAGGTCGGGATCGAGCGCTGTGAGGCCGCGCTCGAACGGCTGGTCCTCGACGGCCGCGTCACGCGAGTCCCCGACACCGCGCCTGCGCTCTACGAGTGCCAGGCCTTCGACGTCCCGTTCGGGGCGGAGCAGGGTTGGGAAGCGGCGGTGCTCGATCACTTCCGAGCTCTGGTCACGGCCGTGGGCATGAAGCTCGCGCTCGGACGCTCCAACGCCGCCGCCCGCGACACCGTTGGCGGCTCGACCTTCTCGTTCGACGTCGTCGCCGGACAGGCGCTCGAGCAAGAGGCGCTCGGCATCCTGGCGCGGCACCGCGCGGAGCTCGAAGCGCTTCGACGGCGCGTCGACCTCTACAACGCGCAGATGCCGCCGCAACAGCAGTTCCGCCGTGTGGTCCATTACCTCGGTCAATACGTGCGAGACGACGGCGACGCTCGAGATCCGATGGAAGGAAATGACTGATGACTCCGAAGCGCTCTTTTCCGTTTTTTCTGCTGCTCGTCGCCAGCTGGTCCTGTGGAGAAGACCGGGGACCCCAAACCTCGAGCACGAGCCACTGGGTCACCTGCTCGATCGACGAGGACTGCACCGAAGTGCGCGGCGCCGTCGCGTGTAGCAAGGGCTATTGCGTGGACGCGGACGGAACGCGCGTGGACGGCTCGGCTTCGCAGGCTGGCTCCGACACGGGCGGTCAGTCGTCGGGTGGCGCCGCGCCGACCGGCGGGAGGAGCGCTGCCCGCGGAGGTGCTGGGGGCGAAGCCGGTGCCCCAATCACGGCGGATTGCCCCGCCGCGCCACCCGCGGACGGAACGCCGTGCACTCCGCCCTGGGAGGTCCCCATTCGCCCTGGCCTCGGGGAAGTGGTCAACGCGCACTGCAGCTGGGGCCAAGACACCAGGCGCTCCTGCCGGATGCGAGCGCTGTGCGAGGGCGGAGTTTGGCAAGTCACCGCGCCTGAGCCGGGTTCCTGCGGCGAGTGCCCGCCGTTCGAGCCCCAGGGCGGCCAGGTGTGCCCGGCCGCAGGTCTTCAGTGTGGTCAATGCTTCTGCAGCCCGTGTGAGGGAGGCGACGGCTCACCCGAGTGCCCGCCAGTCGATCCGCCGCAATGGTTCTGTCCCGAGCTCCCCGCTGAGTGCCCGTTCCCGGCGGCGCAGGCGGGCAGCCGCTGTTCCGTGGAGGGCGCCGAGTGTGGAGAGACTTGCGGGGCGCGCGTCCGTTGCGAAGCCGGCGTCTGGCAGTGGCTCGACTGCACGGCTTGTTGCACCGAGTAAACCGCGCGAACGAAAGGCCAGCTCCGTCGCGTCAGAAGGAGTAGTCGAGCGACATGCCGCCTTGAGCGGAGGTGACGAGCCCCGCGTCGATGCTCAGGGTCTTTGCTTCGTTTTCGAGCGTCAGCTTGCTCACCCCCTGCACTCCGGTAGCCGAGAGCCGGAGGCTCCAATCGGGGTGCAGCGCCACGTCGAGGCCGAAGCCCAGGGCCACCGCGAACGACATTCCGCTCAGCGTCTCCTCCTCCGCGGGAGTGGCCACGCGCTTACTCGCGAGGTTCAGCATCACGCCGGACTGGACGAACGCTGCAACGCGATTGAACAGGTAGTATTGAGCTTCCGGCAGCATCTCGAAGTTGAGGAAGGTCTCGTCTTCCTGACCGGCCATGACGGCGACGCTGGCTCGCACCCAGAACTCGTCGCCCACGGGGACGAAGCGGCCAGCATTGTAGGCGGTCTCGAACGCACCGCCGAGCAACAGCTCGCTCTCGAGCCCCTTCTTTTGGATCAACATGCCGACCTGGGGGCGACCCCCGAAGAGCAATCCGACCTTCGGATACTCGTGCATCATCGAACCGACCGGCGCCTCGCCGGCGCGGAAGTGGAAGCGTGACGGGTCCGCCTCCGCGTTCTCGCCGCCCGCACCTTGCTTGACCACGTAACCGAACGCAACGCGCTTTCCCTGGGCGTCCCTGGCCTCGAAAATGTCGCCGCGGTAGATCCCCTCTTCGCGGCCGACGGCCAAGCCGAAGTGCCCGCTGTCCGCGGGAACGGGGGCGAGCAGCGGTACGCCGACGTTGACGATGCGCTTCACGAGCTTCTGAACGAGCAGCGTCGTACGCTCGGCGGCGACGCGGGC
>JALYWZ010001096.1 GCA_030852505.1 Myxococcota bacterium
GTTCTGCCGCCTGGTACACGGAGCCTGCGCCCTCGACCAGCTTCGCGAGCGACCACGGGTCCGCGTTCGTGCCTACCGCGACGGCGCTGAGCCGCGGCACACCGCCGCTGCGCCGCGCGACCAGACGCCGCACGCCCTCGATCGACGCTTCACCGACCGACGCGCGACCGTCGCCGACGTACACGATCAGCCCGGAGCCCGCGTCTTTTCCGCGGCTCGGCGCGTCGAGCAGGTCCGCGGCGCGCTGCAGGGCGAGCCCCAGGTTCGAGGCTCCGCCCGGCCGCAATCCCAAGGCGGCCGCCTGGACCTCGGCCCGGAGCTTTTCGCTGACCGTGGTTGGCGTCGATGGTCCGAGCGGTCGAACCGTTTGATCGGCGGCCAGCACCGCGAGCGAGTCGTCGGGGCCGAGCCCTTCGAGCACGGCGTCCAGCACGGCGCGCTCGGTTTCGAGCGCCTGCGCTCCGATGCTCATCGAGCTGTCGAGGACCAGCACGAGCGTCAGCTTCGAGACGGCGCTCTCCGGCAGCTCGGTACGCACGAGCAGGTACGGATCTTCTCCCGGTTTGCCGGGGACCACGTAGGCGCGCGCGGCACCCGGCCGCACCACCCTCGGCTCGAGCTCGACGCTCAGGTCCGCCGTGGGACGCAGGTCGGTTTGCCGCAAGCGAATACGACGCCCCTCGACGCGGGCCCCCTGGTTCACCGACAAGAACGGCGTGTCCGTCCCGCTCGCATCGACGTCGAGCGACAGCTCTGCGACGGCCGGCGGCTGTGGCGACGCGAGCGGAAGGCGAAACGCCGCGCGACCCGAGCGGATCGGTAGCCACTCGACGTATTCGAGCAAGAGCTCCAGCGTCTCCCCGGAGGCGATCGGCCCGAGGTCGCCGCGCAGCAGGCCGTTGCCTCCCCACTCCACGACGGCGCGGCTTCCCGAGCCCGAGCTCGGTCCGTAGGCCAGGGCAAGCTCGGCCTCGCCGGGCTCGGCTCCGACCTTGCGCGAAACCCGGCGCAGGATTGCTCCCTCGGGCAAGCTCATGCGCAGCGCGGTCTCGCTCTTTGCGTCGCCACCATTGAACAACACCGTCCGCGCGCGGGTGACGGCCAGCTCGCCTTCGAGCTCGACCGACGCCTGGTGCGCGCGGATCACCAGGGGTGTCCCGGGATCTTCGACGTTCGCGCGCGCGCGGACCTCCGGAATGACGCCGGAGTGCTCCGCGTCCTGGGCCCACGGAGCCGCGAGGCCGAACGTCCAATCGTCGAAGGCTTTTTCGGGAGCGACGCTGAGCGACGTGCCGTCGAGCGCCGCCGTCTGTCCGCTTCCGACGAGCAGCTGCTTGCCCGGCGCGTCGAGCGCGAGCTCGCCTTCGGCGCAGTACACGCTGCCCTTGCCGCCGGGCTCGCGCTGGAAGGCCGCCGAGCTCGCGGCCACGGTACCGATCACCTTGCCGAGCGCAACCTCCGTGCGAGCGCCAGGCCCTCCGATCACGAAGATCCGGCCCCGTTCCAGCGTGATCCGCTTGCCGACGACGCGAAAGCGCGTGTCGCCGTCGACGGCGAGCACGGCGCCGTCGTCGAGCCGCACCCGCGCTCGGCCGTGCGCTCCCGTGGCCACGACGTCGCCGTCGGACAAGCGCCGGACGCCGCGCACTTCCCGGTCAGCGAGTGAGACCTGGGCGTGCACCGCTCGCACCTCACCCACACTGAACTCTACCCGGGTCACGGCGTGCTTCGAGCGTGCGTTGGCGACGACGGCTCCAATGCCAGCGATCAGCGCGAGCGACAGGAGCACCGCCACCTGCCAGGCGCGGAGCTTCACGGTGTCACCTCCGACAACACGCCGCGCTCGAGCCTCAGCGCGACGACCGGTCGAGTCCTGCCGCTGGCTTCTCGGAAGCCGATCTGGCGTCGCGAGATGCGTTCCGCCGCGCTCCCCTCGGCTTCGATGGTCGTCAGCGTGGCCGTGGCGCCGAGCCGAGCGGCGCGCGCAGCGTCTTCGGGATCCAGCCGGACCTCGAGGCGCACGGGCGAGGCATCCGGGACGAAGGCTTGCGCCACCCCGAGCAGCGGCAGGTTGACGTCCGCGGGCAGCGGCGAGCCGAGCGC
>JALYWZ010001097.1 GCA_030852505.1 Myxococcota bacterium
GGCGAGGCGTGAGCGCGCGGCCGGCGAGAGCAGCGGCGGCGCTTCGTTGGCGTCGAGGCGGACCGCGAACTGTCCCGCGTGCGGCGCGTAGGCCGAGAGCTCGGCGAGCTCGGGCCGCAGCACTTCGGAGAACGGGAGCCCGGGAGGCGTCTTGGGAGGCGATGCCACGCGCGTCGGGTTTACCCTTCCGTGCCCGAGTTCTCCACCGCCAAATTCAGGTGCTAGTGTCGGCGCGTGAGCTTCGACGCGGTGCGCGGCCAATCTGCAGCGGTCGAGACGCTGGTTCGAGCGCTCTCGTTGGGGCGCGTGCACCACGCCTACCGCTTCGAGGGGCCGCCCGGGGTGGGTAAGGAGCTCTGCGCCTTTCGCCTCGCCGCCGCCCTCGTTTGCGAGTCCGGCGGCTCAGGTTGCGGCGAGTGCTCCGCGTGCCGCCGCGCGGTCACCCTGTCGGAAGACGAGCCACGCGTTCCGCTGCACCCCGACGTCGTGCTCGTCGGGCGCGGCGTCTACCGCAGCGTGACCGGGCAGAACGAGGCCTCGGGGATCGGCATCGACCAGATCCGGCGCGTCGTGCTGCCGCGCATCGGCTACACGCCGCACGAGGGGCGAGCCCTGGTCTTCATCGTGCGCGACGCCGACGAGCTCACGGTGCAGGCCGCGAACGCGCTCCTGAAGACGCTCGAAGAGCCGCCGCGGCTCACGCACTTCGTGCTGATCACGAGCCGCCCGCACCGCTTGCTCGACACCATCCGCTCGCGAACCTTGCCGATCCGCTTCGGTCACCTGTCCGACGAGGTGCTCGGAGCGCTGCTCGCCGAGCGCGGCGTGCCGCTCGACGTGCTGCCCTTCGCCGAGGGCAGCATGGAGTTCGCGCTCGAACGCGGAACGGAAGAGTCACGCGCCGAGCGCGACGAGTTCGTGCAAGGCGCCGAGGCCGCGCTCGCAGCGCCGGACTTTTCGGTCGCGCTCAGGTTCACGGAATCGCAGAAAGGCGAGCGCGCGGAGCTGAAGCGCCGCCTGTCGTTCTTCGCCCATCACCTCGCGACCCGCGCCCGCGCTCGCGCCAGCACCCAAGCTCCTCTCGAGGCGGAGCGCTGGGCGGTCCGTCACGGCCTCGTGCTGGAGACGCTCGACGACATCGAGAAGAACGTGCAGCCCGCGCTGGCGCTGGAAGCGATGCTGCTCAAGATGCGCGACCGCTGAGCGCGCCAGCCGAAAACACGGCTTGAAAGCGCGCGGCGCGCTCGGCGATCGCGTTCGGATCGTCGGCGAGCGCGGCGATCACCGCGCCGAGCTCGGCGTGCCGCGCCACGAGCTCGGCGCGTGAAAGATCGAGCCCGCCGATCGCGACCAGCGGCACGCCCGCCGCACGCGCGCGCTCGCCAGCCTCGGACAGCGCGTCGAGGCCGACCACGCGTTCGGGGTTTCGCTTCGAGGCGGTGTCGAACACCGGCCCGAACGCGACGTAGCTCGGCCGCTCACGGAGCGCCGCGTCGAGCTCAGGCAGGCTGTGCGTCGAAAGGCCCACCAACAGCGCGGGGGCCACGCGCCGCGCAGCATCGATCGGCAGATCGGACTGCCCGAGGTGCACGCCGTCGGCGCCCGCGAGCAGCGCCAGATCCGGCCGGTCGTTGGCGAAGAGCAAGGTGCCTACACGTCGGCACAGCGGCACGAGGGCCCGCAGCAATTCGAGACTGTCACGCGCGGAGCCGCTCTTGTTGCGGAGCTGGAGCAGCGGCGGCCGCGCCGAAAGCACCGCCTCCGCAAATGAAAGCGGCGAGAGCCCCCGCGCCGCCAGGGCGTCGATATCGACGATGGGATAGAGGCCACGAGACAGGCTTTGCACCGGCCCAGCATAACCTGCGGAGTTTCCGGCGCCGCCGCGCAGCCGGCCGACCTACGAATCAGTCCCCTAGCTGCGGCTTCTAGCGATACAATCCAGCCCTTCCGGATGGCTCTGCGCATCTCGTCTTGGTCGTGGCCCTGGGCTTGCTTCGTTCTCAGCGCCTGCGCGGGCTCTCAATCTACTCAGGTGGGGATGGGCGCTCCGAGCGGCGAGCAGCCGGCCGCGAGCGCTCCGGCCGAGCCCACGCCGGCCGAGCC
>JALYWZ010000342.1 GCA_030852505.1 Myxococcota bacterium
GCCCCGCCGAGCGCGGCGCCGCCGTTGCCGGCGCTCGCACCCCCCGACCCAGAAAAGCCGCCGCTGCTCGCAGCTGCTGCTCGTCCAGCGGCCGCTTGCGTCGCCGGCTCCTCGCTCTCCGTGCACGACGCGAAGCCCGCGCAAGAACACAACGCCGCCCAAACCCACCAACGTGACCGGTCCATGTTGCCCGCCGGGAGCGTAGCCAAGAGCACCGCGAGCGCCAGACGGCCATCTCGACACCCCTCGCTGGCGATACTGAGAATCAGCTAAATATCCGGGACCTCCCAGGAAAGACGCCAGGAAAGACGCGGCGGCGCGACGTGAGATCTCCGCTGGCAGTGCTGAGGCGGCGCGTCAGCCGCGACGGGCTGCGTCGATCGCGGCGACGTCGATCTTCTTCATCGACATCATGGCGGTGAAGGCGCGCTTGGCTTCGGCGCCGCCCCGCGCCATGGCCTCGCTCAGGGTGCGAGGCGTGATTTGCCAGGAGAGGCCCCAGCGGTCCTTGCACCAGCCGCACTCACTCTCCTGGCCGCCGTTGTTCACGATCGCGTTCCAGTATCGGTCGGTCTCTTCCTGATTTTCGGTCGCGATCTGGAACGAGAACGCCTCGCTGTGCTTGAACGTCGGGCCGCCATTGAGCCCAATGCAAGGGATCCCGAGCACCGTGAACTCCACGGTCAGCGGCGCGCCTTCCTTTCCACCCGGGAAGTCGCCGGGTGCTTTGCGCACCGCCGTCACCTCGCTATTCGGAAAAGTGGCCGCATAAAAGCGCGCTGCCTCTTCCGCATCCTTGTCGAACCACAGGCAGATCGTGTTCTTGGCGATCATCGATGTCTCCTTTGGGGCGCCAAGAGTAGCGGATTGCGCCGCCGCGCGCTGCCTGATCGTCTCGTTCAGCGCACCGCGCTGCGCGCCGCGCGCGCTTCGGGGGAGTGGACCCGCCGCACCTGACGGCGCTGGAGATTCGTCGCGAGCTTGATATGACCCGCGCTGCCGCGTGTCGATTTTCGGGAGGGTTTACCCGAGCTCGAGTCCTCGAGCGCTGGGCCGTCTTTCACGTGGGAAGCGGCGGTCTTCAGGTTGCGCGCGGCCGTGCCTTGCACACCGGCCTTGTGGTCGCCGTTCGGCGCTTTCGAGGGCCGTTTCGGCTTGGTGGATTGGTTTGCGCGTTGTTCAGCGGCTCGATAGCTCTCAGCCTTGGTTGCCATGTTCGGGAGGGATGCACATCCGGTGCCGCAGCGGCCGGGGCACGGACGTTGCTTTGCAGTCGGGGATGATCAACACATCGCTGCCGGACAATGTGCACGTCACGTTTCGTCATTTCTCGGCCACGGACGCACTTCAGGACCGCGTGCGCGAGGGCGTGAGCAAGCTGTACGAGTTTTTTCCCAAGATCACGCGCTGTAGCGTGGCGCTCGAAATGCACCGAGGGCAAAGGTCCGCGCAGAACTTTCGCTGCAGAGTCGACCTTGCGGTACCGAACGCCGAGCTCGTGGCCCATAACTCCCAGGGCGGCGACGCCAGCGGGGACGTGTACGTCGCCCTCAACGAAGTGATGGACGAGGCCAAGCGCCAGCTCGACGACTACGTGCGCCGCTCGCGCTGGGACGTGAAGCAACACGATGGAACTCCGCACGGGCGCGTGATCAAGCTGTTCGCCTCCGAGGGGCCGGGCACACGCTACGGCTTCCTCGAGACCCAGGACGGACGAGAAGTGTACTTCCACGAACACTCCGTGCTGCACGGCCGCTTCGGCGATCTCGAGGTTGGCACTCAGGTTCGCTTCGCCGAGGAGGAAGGCGAGAAGGGCCCGCAGGCCAGCACCGTCGTGCCGACCCGCCGGCGCTCTACGGTGACGTCGACGGCTGCGGATCCGGACCAGGTTCCGTGAGGAGCTTTGGCTTGGCGCGGAACACGCGCCGCAGCAGCACGAAGAACAGCGGCACGTAGTAAATCGCGAGCACGGTGGCCGCAACCATGCCGCCGAGCACGGTGGTGCCGATCGCGATCCGGCTCAACGCGCCCGCGCCGGTCGACACCGCCAGCGGGAACACGCCGAACATGAAGGCGAAGGAGGTCATCAAGATCGGCCGCAGCCGGAGCCGCGCTGCTTCGAGCGCTGCGGCTTCGGCGCTGCTTCCCTGGCGCTCCGCGTGCTCGGCGAACTCGACGATCAGGATCGCGTTCTTGGCCGAGAGCCCCATGGTCGTGAGCAGCCCGACCTGGAAAAACACGTCGTTTTGCAGGCCGCGCAACAGCACCGCCAACACCGCTCCCAGGACACCGAGCGGGATCACGAGCAGGACCGCCAGCGGGATCGACCAGCTCTCGTAGAGCGCCGCCAGGCACAGAAACACGACCAGCAACGACAGCCCGTAGAGCAGCGGAGCTTGTCCCCCCGACAGCTGTTCTTGGTACGAGATGCCGCTCCAGGCGACGCTCGTGCCCTGCAGCTTGCCTGCGAGCGTCGCGATCCGCGTCATGGCCTCGCCCGAGCTCTTGCCGGGAGCCGCTTGCCCCTGCAGCTCGAACGAGGGCAGCCCGTTGAAGCGCGCGCGCACTGCGGGAGCGTATTCCCAGGAGCTTTGCGCGAAGGCAGAGAGCGGGGCCATCGTCCCGCTGCTGGAACGGACGTACCATTTGCCGAGATCGGCCGGCTCGGAGCGGTAGGGTGCGTCGCCTTGGAGGAACACGCGCTTGACGCGGCCTCGATCCACGAAGTCGTTGACGTAGCTACCACCCCAGGCAAACGACAGCGTCGCGAACGCGTCTTCGGCCGAAATTCCGAGGGCACCCGCCTTGGCCTCGTCGAGCGTGACGCGCAAGGACGGCGTGTCCGGCAGCTCGCTCGGACGCACCGCCGCGAGCTCCGGGTCCGACATGGCTTCGCCGAGCAGCTGATTGCGAAGAGCCACGAATTGCTCGCGCGGCATCCCCGAGGAGTTCAGGAGCTCCAGCGTGAAGCCGCTCGATTGTCCGAGGCCGCGCACGGGGGGCGGCGTGAGCGCGACGATCTGCGCGTCGCGCACGCTGCTCAGCCGCTGCGTCGCCCTCCGGCTGATGGCAGCCGACGAATTTTCGGGTCCGGGGCGCTCTTCCCATGGCGAGAGCGACAAGAAACCCATGCCGTTATTCTGCCCCGAACCGCTGAAGCCGAAGCCGAGCACGCTGAACAGCGTCGCGACGTTGTCCTTCTCGGTTCCGAGGAAATGCGACTCGACGGCATTCGCGACCTTGGCCGAGCGACCCTGCGTAGCCCCGGGCGGCAGCGTGAACTGGACCATCGCGCTGCCCTCGTCCTCGGTGGGCAAGAACGCGGTGGGGATGCGCACGAACACCAGTACGAGCGCTGCCGAAAGCAGGGCGTAGCCGAGCAAGAACCAGCCGCGGCGCCGCAGCACGCGCTCGACACCGCGCGTATAGCTGGCGGTCGCGCGCTCGAACCAACGGTTGAACCAGTCACGCAAACGATCGCTGCGCTTGCGGGCGGCGCGAGGCTGCTCGGCGCTCCCGTGCGGCGGCGGCTTGAGCAGCTCTGCCGTGAGCGCGGGGGTGAGCACCAGCGCGACCACTACGGACAGCACCATTGCCGAGACGATGGTGATCGAAAACTGTCGATAAATGACGCCCGTCGACCCGCCGAAGAACGCCATCGGCAAAAACACGGCCGACAGCGCCAGCGCGATCGCGATCAGCGCGGTCTGGATCTCGCCCATCGAGATCAGGGTCGCCTCACGCGCGCTGATGCCCGGGCGTTCCACCATCACGCGCTCGACGTTCTCGACGACGACGATCGCGTCGTCTACCAACAGGCCGATCGCCAGCACCAACCCGAACAGCGTCAGGGTGTTGATCGAGAAGCCGAAAGCTTGCAACACGCCGAACGTGCCGAGGATCACCACCGGCACCGCGATCGCCGGGATCAGCGTGGCGCGCCAGCTCTGCAAGAACACGAACATTACGATCACCACCAGCACGATGGCTTCGAGCAAGGTCTTCACGACCTCCTCGATCGAGAGCCGAACGAAGGCCGTGCTGTCGCGCGGAAACGCGTAGCGGTAACCGCTGGGAAAGCTCGGCGCCCGGCGGATCACCTCGGCCTTGACGGCATCGGCCGTCTCCAGCGCGTCCGCGCCGGGCGCCAGCATGATTGCCATGCCCGAGCCGGGGTGGGCGTTGACGCGGGTGACCGTGCTGTAGTCCTCGCTTCCGAGCTCGACTCGGGCCACGTCCTCGAGCAACACCCGAGAGCCATTGGGCTCCGTCTTCAGGATGATTTTACGGAATTGCTCCGGCGTTTGCAGCCGCGACTTGGCGAGCACCGTCGCGTTCAGCATCTGCTCGGGCGGTGACGGCTGCGCGCCGAGTTGCCCGGCGGCGACCTGCGTGTTCTGGGTCAAAATCGCGGCACGCACGTCGGAGGGCATGAGCCGGGCCGCCGCGAGCCGCAGCGGGTCCAGCCAGATGCGCATCGCATATTGCGAGCCGAACACGCGCAGGTCACCGACGCCCGGCACGCGACCGATCGGCTCCTGCATGGTCGAGACCAAGAAGTCGGCGATGTCGCTGGCGCTCGAGCGATCCGTCTCGTCGTACACCGCGATGATCAGCAAAAAATCCGGGTTCGACTTGGTGACGGTCACCCCTTGCTGCTGCACGGCTTGAGGCAATCGCGAAATTGCCTGCTGGATCTTGTTCTGTACCTGAACCTGGGCGATGTCCGGATCCGTGCCCTTGGCGAAGGTCGCCGTGATCGACGCGGACCCCTGGGAGCTCGAGCTCGAGCTGAAATACATGAGCCCGTGGAGCCCGGTCAGCTGCTGCTCGAGCACTTGCGTCACGCTGGTCTCGAGCGTGTCGGCCGAAGCGCCCGGATAGCTCGCCCGGATGTTTACGCTCGGCGGCGCGACGTCCGGGTACTGCTCGATCGGCAGAAAGAAGATCGAGCCGACGCCGGCCAGCATGATCACGATCGCGATCACCCACGCAAAAATCGGCCGATCGATGAAGATGCGCGAGATCATCGGGTGTCAGCCGCTCGCGCTGGGAGAAGGGCGCGGCGCGGCGGAAGGCTGGCCGGCTGGAACTGGCTTCACGCGCTGGCCGGGTTTGACCTTGCTCGTCCCCTCGACGATCAGGCGGTCGCCCGGGACGAGGCCCTCTTCCACGAGCCAGCGATCGCGAACCACGCGCGAAGTTCGTACCGGTCGCAGCTCGACCTGGTCGTTGGGACCGACCACCAGCGCCGTGGCGTTGCCTTTCGGATCACGAGCGATGCCCGCTTGGGGCGCCAGGATCGCCTTGGGACGCTGAGCTTGAGTCACCAGCGCGCGAACGTACATGCCTGGTAACAAGATCGCTTCCGGGTTGTCGAAGCGAGCGCGCAGCGTGACGGCGCTGGTGCTCGGATCCACCGTTGCTTCGGCGAACTGCAGCTGCCCGGTCCGGGAATATTTGGTGCCGTCCTCGAGCTCGAGGGTCACGTCCGTCGAGGCGACCAACGCGCCCCCTTCGGAGAGCGAGCGCCGGAGCGCCAGCATCTCTGCGGTGGACTGCTGCATGTCCACGAAGATCGGGTCGAGCCGCTGAATCGTCGCCAGCGGCGTCGGTTGGTTGGCGGTCACGAGCGCTCCCGTCGTCACGAGAGAACGGCCGATGCGGCCCGTGATCGGCGCCGCTACCGCGGTGTATTGCAGGTTGATGCTGGCGGTCTGCAGCGCCGCGCGCGCCTGCTCGACCGCGGCGGCCGCCTGATCGGCGCTGGCCTTGGCATCCGCGGCGTCTTGCTGACTCACGGCGCCGACCTGCGCGAGCT
>JALYWZ010000343.1 GCA_030852505.1 Myxococcota bacterium
GCCGAGCGGTGAGCCGTCGCGAAGGGAAGAAGACCGAGCGGCGACCCAAGGCGTGAGGAGCGGGCGGTGTCTCAGCCGGCTCGCATGCGCCGTGTGCACCTCGACTCGTCGACGAGTGGCAGAGCTGATCGCTCGCTGGGCTCGGTGCGTCGCGTCGTCGTGTCGAGGTCGGGAGCGCGTTGCATGGAACTTTCTGTCCGTGACCTAACAGCGAATTGGAATCCAATCTCTCTTGACTGACCGGGTTCAACTTGAACAGAATGCCCCGGTCCGATTCCGCCGTCTCGTGCGGGAAGGGATCCGAGGCATCGGTCGCCGCGGTCGTTTTCGCTGCGCTGAGCTGTGCATCGCAATTTCCGAGCGATGGCAGCAGCGCCCATTAGAGCAGTAGCCGGAGTAAACCAGAATGTCGAGTTTGTGGCACCACTACCAGGCCGGCGGTTGGGCGATGTGGATCATCCTCTTTTGGCTGATCTGCTCGATCGCCGTCATCGCCGAACGCGCCGTGTACTTGTTCGGTTCGTCCATCAACAAGGATGTCTTCCTGGCTACGATGCAGAAGTGCATCCTGGCAGGCGACATCGCCAAGGCCGTGAAGATGTGTTCGGCGGCGAATGCCCCGCTCGCGCGCATCGTTCAGGCAGGCCTGGTCAAGGTGAACCGTCCCGATGAAGAGGTTCAGGCGGCGATGGACGAGGCGGCGCTCCGCGAGATGCCTCGCATCAGCAAGCGCACGGGCTTCCTCGCGCTGTTCGCGAACCTCGCGATGTTGAGCGGCTTGTTCGGGACCATCGTCGGTCTGATCAAGGCGTTCGGCGCCGTCGGTGGCGAATCGGTCGATCCGAGCCAGAAGGCGCGAATCCTCGCCGAGGGTATCTCGGAAGCGATGAACTGCACCGCGTTCGGTCTGATCTCCGCGATCACGGCGCTGGTCGGCTTCGCCGTCCTCAACGGCAAGACCCAGACGCTCGAAGACGACATCAACGAGGCATCGGTCCAGGTGCTGAACCTCGTCGTCGCCAACCGCCAGAAGGTCAGCCTCCAGGGGCTCGAGGCCTGATTCCCGCTCCGTTCCGGCGTGCAACGTGCCGGGGAACTTTCGGGCCGCGACGCGGTCTGTTCGGTCCTCGCACGTTGCACCCAAGGAACCCGGGTTCAGCTCGATCCAATAGCTACCTCAGCTAGGAGAAGTTCATGGCCGGTATCGATGTTGGCGGTGGTCACGGTGGCAAGCGCGCCACCAACCACGAAATCCCTCTGATCCCATTCATCGACTTCCTGCTCTGCCTCGTCGCGTTCTTGCTCGTGACGGCGGTCTGGTCGCAGATGGCTCGGCTCAACGCCGACGCCCGCGTGCCTGGTCCCCCGAAGGACGAGCCGCCGGAAGAGCCGAAGAAGGAAAAGCAGCTCCACGTCGAGATGCGCGGTGACCGCAAGTTCCAGCTCATCTGGAAGGAAGGCAACACCGTCGTCAACACCATCGACCTGGACAAGAAGCAGGTGCCGATCGGGGAAAAGGGCGACTACCGCTACCCCGACCTCGCCAAGAAGATCAGCGAGGAGTGGAACTCGAACGGCTCGCACCGCGCGCCCACCGATACCAAGCTCGATCAGGCGGTGCTCCACACCGACAACTCCACGCCGTTCAGCGACATCGTGGCAGTGATCGACGCGATCTATACGCCGAAGCGTGACTTCACCTTCGGCGGGAAGACCGACAAGGTCCCCTCGTTCAACGTCACCTTCTCGGTGAACTGAGCCGACGATGTCAGAGAAACCCCTCAGCCGTTTTCACCAGCCAATCGCCGTCCCCGGGCGGCGCTTGCTGCACCACGTTCCGCTGAAGTTCGTGCGCAAGAAGGTCGTCGGCGGCGGTCAGCGCTCGGTCAATCAAGAGATCCCGCTGATCCCGTTCATCGACTTCTTGCTCTGCATCGTGCTGTTCTTGCTCGCGAGCTTCTCCGCCAGCGGCGAGCTGCCGATCGACAAGAACGTCAAGCTGCCGAACGCCGAGAACGTGATGGACATGACGGATGCGCCGATGGTGGCCATCACCGGGACGCACATCCTGGTGGACGGCAACCCCGCCGGCAGCACCCGCGCGATCGAAGAGTCGAACCGCATGCAGCGCGTGGACGAGCTCTTCAACGTGCTGAAGAACAAGCGCGAGCTCTGGAAGCAGCTGAACCCCGCCAAGGAGTTTCCGGGCGTGGTCGTGCTCCAGGTCGACCGCCGGGTTCAGGCACTGGTCGTGAAGAGCGTATTCCAGACGGCCGCCTTCGCGGGCTACCCCAACGTGAGCTTCATGGTGGGTCGCTTGCCGAAGTCGGAGTAACGCTCGGATCGCCCGAGTTCGATGCCCGCCACGACGCAAGTCGGGCGGGCATCGGCAGTTTGTGGCATAGCCGTCCGGACTCAGGATGATCCGGCAAGGAGCAAGCTGAACATGAGGGAGCGCGGGTTACCGTCCCTCAACAGTGCGCGGGCAGAGCGTCGCCGAGCAGTGGTGCTCGGGCGCGTGAAGATGCCCAATGTCCCGACCCATTTCTGGCTCTGGACGTTGGTGGGCCTCAGCGCGTTCGCGATCATCTACTGGCGCCTGGCTCAGGGGCAGATCGAGAGCGCACGGAGCAAGGTCATGGCCAAGCAGCGCGCGATGGCCGTCGCGCTCGGGCCGCGTCTCTACCCGTTCCGCGATCGCGTCGAGGGCTGGGTCCGCGAGCTCGCCGCGCCGTTCCCGGGCGACTTCGTGGCGCCCGGGCTCGATCTCCAAAAGTTGCGGGAGGGTCCGAGCGTCTACCTGCGGCTTCGATTGGCGAGCTCGAAAGACGCGAAGGGGATCCGCAAGGCGGCGCAGAGCTCGCTGCGCGACGGCTTCACCTCGTGTCTGTTCATCAGCTCGGGCAAGGCCACCGTCACGGAAGGCCCGGCCTGCCGCACCGCCGGTGACTGCGAGTCCGGCAAGCTCTGCAACGAGTGGAACGTCTGCACCGAGCCGGTCCAGCCCTACAACCTGCGCCTCGCGTACCGCACTTTGCGGGTGCTCTCGAGCGAGTGGACCGACGAGGTACACGAGGCGACCAGCGAGCTCGGGCTCTCCGCCTACGAGCGCGACCTCGACAACGTCGCCAAGCGCGACGTGCCGGTCACGATCGAGGTGCTGCAGCGCTCGAAGTACTTCGCTCTCGTGCTCGACGAGGATCCCGAGGGCGGCATCCCGCCGGTTCCCAAGG
Source organism: Myxococcota bacterium (assembly GCA_030852505.1). Lineage (GTDB taxonomy): Bacteria > Myxococcota_A > Polyangia > Polyangiales > Polyangiaceae > PMG-095. Next base: position 3,234 of record JALYWZ010000343.1, read on the forward strand.
ACGTCCCGCCCGAGAACGCGGGCACCCCCGAAGAGCGGCTCCAGAGCCTGCCCCACCACGCGCGGGTCGGGATCTGGGATCTGGGCACGGGTGAGCCACTGCTCCGACTTCGGACCGAGGCCAGCGGGGAGCTCGTCGCGGTCGGCAAGCAGGCAGCCCTCGACAGCGAAACCCAGGCGGCCCAGCGCCGGCAGGCGAACAACTGCGCCCTGGCTCTCGAGGTCCGGAACAAGATCGAAGCCGCATCTCCCGCGAAGTAAGCGCTAGCACTTCGATAAGTGCTTGCTGAAGCGGTGTGGGGCTCTTGGGAAGAAATTCCCGGGGCGCGACGTAGGTCTGCGTGCATCCGGGTGGATGCTCGGAAACCGCCACGAAAAGTTTTTGGTGCTCGCAGCGCCGGGGAACTATTGTGGCGAGCTCAGAACGGTGCGGCCCGGGCCCAGCCCAAAGCAACCCGCGGTCAGCCTTAACCCTAGGAGTAGCTACGTGAAACGCGCTCTCTCGCTTGGAATTGTTTCGTCGGTTCTCTGTCTCTCGGCCGCTGCTCAGGCACAGGAAGCCTTCACCCTGGAGAAGCCCCAGGTCGGCATCGGCCTCGGTTATGGCCTCTGGGCCGGTGACGACATCGAAGGGGACTTCAACCCGTACGGCCTCGGCTTTGCCGTTCACGGCGGCTACACGCTGCCGATGGGCGTCTTCATCGGCGGCAACTTCGACTACTTCCTCGGCGACTCGGAGGGCGACTCGTCCTTCAACGTCTACCAGTTCATGGTCGAAGGCGGTTACGACATCGCCCTCGGGCCGACTGCCGTGATCCGGCCTCAGCTCGGGCTCGGTTACACGACGTACCACGCCGAGGCTTGTTACGACTTTTCGGCAATCGGGGGTCCGGAGGGCTGCGAGGACGCGAGCTCGTCCGACCCGTCGGTGGCGCCGGGCGTGCGCTTCCTGATGGACTTCGGTAGCGTTTACGGTCACGCCAGTGCCCGCTACAACCACCCGTTCTCGGATGGAAATGGGGACGGCATCCTGCTCGGCGTCGGCGCCGGCATGACGTTCTAAGATCCGCTTCGTCTCAACCGGTGCGCGCCGGAGAGGGAACCTTTCGGGTCCGTTCCCTCTTCGGCGCGCTTTGCTATTTAGCTGTCGGACGCGGCGGGCTCGCGCTTTTCGGGGGTGGGCAAGAGCTTCGGGCCGCCCGTGCCCGGCTTCGGGTTGCCCTTGAGCCGGAACTTCACGGCGCCGTCCACGAAGTCCACCACCACGTGGCCGCCGTGCTCGAGCTCGCCGAACAAGAGCTCTTCCGTGAGGGGCCGCTTGAGCTCGTCCTGGATCAGGCGACCGAGGGGACGCGCGCCGTTGTCTTTGTCGTAGCCCTTGTCGGAGAGATATTCGCGCGCGGCGTTGGTGAGCTCGAGCGTCACGTTGCGCTCGGCGAGCTGCGCGTTCAGCTCGAGCAGGAACTTGTCGACGACCAGGCCCATCACCGCCGGCGTCAGCGGGTCGAACGCGATCCGGCCGTCCAGGCGATTGCGGAACTCGGGGCTGAACGTGTTGCGGAACGCGATGTCGTCGCGGCCGCTGCCGCTGCGCACGCCGAAGCCGACCGGCGCGCGCGCCAGATCCTGCGCGCCGACGTTGCTGGTCATGATCACGATCACGTGGCGGAAATCGGCCTTCTTGCCGTTGTTGTCGGTGAGCGTGCCGTGGTCCATCACCTGCAAGAGCACGTTGAACACGTCCGGGTGCGCCTTCTCGATTTCGTCGAGCAAGAGCACGCAGTGCGGCGTCTTGGTGACGGCTTCGGTGAGCAGGCCGCCGCGGTCGTAACCGACGTAGCCGGGAGGCGCGCCGATCAGCCGCGACACGGTGTGCCGCTCCATGTACTCGCTCATATCGAAGCGGATGAGCTCGATGCCGAGCGTCTTGGCGAGCTGGCGCGCCGCCTCGGTCTTGCCGACGCCGGTCGGGCCCGTGAACAGGTAGGAGCCGATCGGCTTGTCCGGCGGGCGGAGACCGGCGCGAGAAAGCTTGATCGCCGTCGCGAGCTCCTTGATCGCGCGCTCTTGCCCGAACACCACGCGCAACAGGTCGCTCTCGAGGTTCCGGAGCGCCGCGCGGTCGTCGTGGCTGACCTGGCGCGGGGGGATCTGCGCCATGCGCGCGACCACGGCTTCGATGCGGTCCACGTCCACCACGGCGCCGGGGCCCTCGTCGAGCTTGGTGTCGGCGCCGGACTCGTCGAGCAGATCCACGGCCTTGTCCGGGAGCTTCTTGTCGCGGAGGTGCCGGTCGGCGAGCTTCGCCGCGGACTCGACCGCCTCGGGCGTGTACTTGACCTCGTGGAACTCCTCGTAGTGCTTCTGGAGGCCCTTCAAGATCTGGATTGTCTCGTCCAGGCTCGGCTCGAGCACGTCGATCTTCTGGAAGCGGCGGGCGAGCGCGCGGTCGCGCTCCATGTGGTTCCGGTACTCCTCGAAGGTCGTCGCGCCGATGCAGCGCAGCTTGCCGCTCGAGAGGGCCGGCTTCAAAAGGTTCGCGGCGTCGAGCGTGCCGCCGCTCGCGGCGCCCGCGCCGATCACGGT
>JALYWZ010001098.1 GCA_030852505.1 Myxococcota bacterium
CCCCGAGGCCCAGCGCGAGTTCGAGGAAGCGCTCGCCGACGCGGTCGAGGCGACCCGCCGCGTGCGCGAGATCGTCACCGACCTGCGGCTGTTCTCGCGCGGCAACGAGGACCGCGGCAAGGCCGTGTCCGTGCGCGACGCCCTGGAGTCGGCGCTGCGGCTCGCCTGGAACGAGATCCGCCACCGCGCGCGCCTCGAGTGCGAGTTCGCGCCGGTGCCGGACGTGCTCGCCAGCGAATCGCGGCTCGGCCAGGTGTTCTTGAACCTGCTCACCAACGCCGCCCACGCGATCCCCGAGGGCCAGCTCGAGGCACACCGGATCACGGTTCGCGCTGGAACCGACGCTTCGGGCTGGGCCTTCGTGGAGGTCGAAGACACGGGCTCGGGCATTCCGGACGAGCTGCGCGAGCGGGTCTTCGACCCCTTCTTCACGACCAAACCCGTCGGGGTGGGAACCGGGCTCGGTCTGGCGATCTGCCGGCGGATCGTGGCCGACATCGGCGGACGGATCGAGGTCACGAGCGAGGCGGGGCGCGGCAGCCGTTTCCGGGTGCTGATGCCGCCGACGGACGTGCCGCGACAAGCGGTCGCCCAGGTCCCCGAACGCGGCGGAGTCGCGCGCGGCAAGGTGCTGGTCGTGGACGACGACCCGGCGATCTGTCGCACGGTGAAGCGCGTGCTCGGGATCGATCACGACGTGTGCGCCTACACGCAGGCGCCCGAGGCGCTGTCGGAGGTCGCGAAGGGCGCGTACGACCTCGTGCTCTGCGACTTGATGATGCCCGTGTTGACCGGCCTCGAGTTTTACGCACGGCTGCAGCAGCTCTCGCCGGAGCGGGCCGAGCGGATCGTGTTTCTGAGCGGTGGCGCGCTGAGCATCGAGGCCCGGGCGCTCGCGGAACGGATGCCCGGCCGCTTCGTGGAGAAGCCGTTCGACGTGAACGCGCTGCGTGCGCTCGTGAACCACCGCATCGCCGAGTCGCGCCGCTCTCACTCGGTCTACCCGTGGAGCGCGCGCTCGGTCAAAAGCGCAAGCTAGTCGCCGTACTAGCTCCGCGCCGCAAAATCGCAGTAAAGAACGGACCTGATGGAGACCCGTGTCCGCTCACGCTCGTTTTCGAAGCTGCCCGCACTCGCGCTCGGGGCACTGATCCTGGCTCTGGGCGCCGAGGCCGCGGCCAAGCCGGGAACGCACCCGGTGGTGGTATCGACCTGGGATACGCGCGCCTCGAACGTGCTGCTCCAGTACCGCAAGGGGTTCCTCGAAGACGGCAGCTTCAACTCGTTCACGTACAACGCGAACTTCAGCGCCACGAGCGGCAAGCTCGGCGCTCAGTTCGGCATTCACTACGTGAACTACGACGAGCCGGGAGATGCGCCGAAACAACACGGGCTCTCCGGTTCGGCGACGGCCGTCTTCAACTTTCCGGTCGGCGAGCGTTACGACAACGGGCTGTCGCGGCTGGGGATCGGCCTGTACTTCGGCAGCGCGCCCACCGCGCTGATCAGCGGCGAGCGCAATTACCTGTCGATCCCGTTCTTGTTCGGCTTCGGCGTGCCCGTCACTCCGCACAAGCGCTTCACCATCACTCCGTGGCTCGAGCTTTCGCCGGGCGTGAACCTCGACACCGTGATCCACGACTACTCCTTCGAGAACGAGAACTACGAGGATTACCTGAACGAGGACGGCGAGATCGAGCTCACGCGGGACGACGTCGAGCGCGTGCTGTCGGACTCGGTGGATCTCGACGTGTCGGTCTCGGCAGGCGCTCGCGCGGGCGTCGATTTCGCGCTGCACGCCTCCGATCTGGTCGATTTTACGGCGAACCTCACGCTGTCTTCGGTCGGCACCGCCTTCAAAGGTGAGCGCGTCATTTACGTGGGTGGCGGCCTGGTCTGGCGCTGGGACGACATCGTGCCGGCCGTGCTACCGCCGGAAAAGCGACTCCAGCACGAGAGCTGCGACGACATCGAGACGCGCTTCCGCTCGTGCCCGAATCGCACCCGCTGGAAAGCACCGGAGGAGCTCGAGAACACGCCGCCCGTGGCCGCGCCGCCGGCTCCGCTGCCGCCCGCGCCACCGCCCGTCTCCGCTCCAC
>JALYWZ010000344.1:0-1216 GCA_030852505.1 Myxococcota bacterium
AGGCACGCCGGTCTCGGCTGGTGGCGCTGGAATGCCGAGCCTTGGCGGCGGTGGTGCGGCAGGTAGCGGAGGCGGCGCCAAGGCACTGCCCGAGCCGAAGAACCTCGACCACTGTCTGTACGGCTATCCCGCGCTCGAGTCGGACAAGACCATGAAGTCCGGACCGGCGCTGTACATGAGCAAGAGCGGCGGTCAGCCCGACACCATCATGCAGCCCGAGGTGTTGCAGTGGATGGAAGAGAACAAGTGGACCGGCGCGCACGTTGTCTGGCACGCGGTGCGCGGCTGCACGAGCGGCACGGCTGCCGGCTTGCTGGGGCCGCTCGGTTTCCCGAACATCTGCCGCGACTATCCGGTGCTGGTCCCGACGGATCAGAACTGCCGCAGCGCGGGCGACGGCTACCAGTTCCTGCTCTTCCACCGGCACATGATCGAGGTGTTGAAGCAGCTCTGGCCGAGCCACGCCGCGGACTTCGATGGTTTCCCGAAGTTCCCGACCACGAAGGAAGAGCTGCCCGAGGTCTGGAATCAGAACGATCCGACCTGGAGCCAGACGATTTTGGACGCGGCGGCGATCGGCGACAACATCGAGCAGCACCTCGATAAGTTCCCGAGCGAAGGCGCGCTCGGTTACTGGCTGCAGTGTCCGGTTGGTTCGCAGAAGCCGTCCTGGGCCGCGGACGTCCCGTACATCGGCCTGCACTTCAACTTGCACGACCAGTGGTCGCGTGGCGCGAGCAGCGATCACGGGTTGAACAACGGCCAGGTGAACATCACGAACTACATGTTCTGGAAGCTTCACGGCTGGATCGACAACGTCTGGGAGAAGTACCGCGTCGCGAAGGGCCTCAACAAGGAAGGCTCGCCCGAGCTCGCGAAGTATCGCCAGGACCTGGCCGCGCAGTGCCGCGAGATGGATATCGAGATCGAGATCCTGAAGCAGAACGCGGGTGAGGGTCCGATGCTCGACTGCCCCCCCGACGTCGACGAGACCGGCGAGTTCCACACCAAGGTGCGTCCGTTGTTCGAGACCGACGCCAACCACTGCTCGAGCTGCCACGGCCCTGCGCAGACCTCGCCGTACGCAGGGCTCACCCTGGGCGGTTCGGTTTCGAGCAAGTGCGTGCTCGAGCGGCTGACGCGCGCGTCGATCGGCGGCGGTCAGTACAAGCTGATCGAGCCGGGTGACCCGATGAAGAGCTGGCTGTACCTGAAG
>JALYWZ010000344.1:1226-5815 GCA_030852505.1 Myxococcota bacterium
CCTCGGGGCTGGCCGAGGGCGCCGGCTGCACGTCCTCGGATCCGAACAAGCCCTGCAACAGCGCGACCATGCCGCCCAGCGGCAAGACCATGACCGACGCCGAGCTCAAGATCCTGAGCGATTGGATCACGGCGGGCGCAAAGCCCTGATCGGCTGAAAACCCCGGCAAAACGCCGCGGAACAGCGGTCTCGTGCGGGCGCGGGCGATCGGCTACGCTCCGCGCCAGCATGCCTTCTGACTTACACGACCCTCTCGAACGGTTGCCGGCGTCGGAGCTCGAACGGCTGCTGGCCGCGGGCCTGGATCGCGCTCGTTTCAAAGAACACGTCGCCCGGGTGCGCTCGGAGACGCCCGAGGACAACTTCGTACGGGGCACGATCACCGCGCCCGCCGAGGGCGACGTCGAGGAGCTGCCTCCGCAGGGTAGCGCGGAGTACCGCGCGCTCGAACAGCGTGGACAGGAGGCGCTGTCGAAGGGGCAGGCGGCGCTGATCGTGCTGGCGGGCGGCATGGCCACGCGCATGGGCGGCGTGATCAAGGCGCTGGTCGAGGCTCTCCCGGGTCACACCTTCCTGGAGCTCCGGCTGAACGAGGCGCGCGCCCACGAAAAGCGCTACGGCGTGAAGCCGCCGCTCTGGATCATGACCAGCGAGGCCACGAACGCGGGCATTCAAAAGGCGCTCGAAGGCAAGCTCGACGGCGACCGGGTCGCTACGTTTCAACAGTCGATCTCGGCTCGTCTAACCCCTGAGGGTGATTTGTTCCTGGGCGACGACGGCAAGCCGAGCGCGCACGCTCCCGGCCATGGCGACCTACCGGACGCGCTCAAGCGCAGCGGGCTGGTTCAGCGCTTCGTAGAGGGCGGCGGCAAGGTGGTGATGATGACCAACCTCGACAACCTGGGCGGCTCGCTCGACCCGGCGCTGATCGGCTGGCACCTCTCGCACGGCGCGGCAGTCACGGCCGAGGTGGTCGACAAGGTGGGCTCGGATCGCGGCGGTATCCCCGCGCGCGTCGATGGCAAGATCCAGATCCTCGAAGAGTTCCGGATCCCGCCGAGCTTCGACCCGGCGACGGTGCGCGTGTTCGCGACCAACGTCTTCACCTTCGACGCGCCGACGCTCGCGGCGCTGGACATGCCGTGGACGTTCTTCCGCGTGACCAAGAAGGTCGACGGACGCCCGGCGATTCAGTTCGAGCGGCTCGTGAACGAGGTCAGCTCCACCCTTCCCACGCGCTACCTGAAGGTGCCGCGTTCCGGCGCCGGCTCGCGCTTTCTGCCGGTGAAAGACAACGACGAGCTCGCAGCGCGCCGCGCCGAGAACGAGCTCGTCGCCAAGACTCGAGGCATGCTTCCATGATCCGCGTCCGCCCTGCCTGGCTTCTGGCATCGCTCACGCTCACAGCACCACTTTTTGCTCAAACCCCGGTGGCCCGGCCCACGCCGCTGCCGGCGTTCGGCCGCAGCCTGGTCGGCAACGAAGACACGACGTCGCTCGTGCAAAACCCGGCCAATTTGGCGTTTCTGTCGGGCGGCGAGTTCCGCTGGTCGAGCGTCTACCTGAACGAATCGGCGCAGGTTCCGTACCAGGGGCACGCCTTCGCGTTCGGGTTGCCGATCTCGTTCTTGAACCTCGCCACGGGCCTACGCGTCGATCTGGTGGACCCGCCGAGCGAGCTCGCGGCGTGGGCGCCTGCGTTTCGCGCGAACTACCAGCTGATGACGCTGGGCATGGCGTTTCGCACCTCGAGCACGTCGGCGCTCGGCTTCTCGTACCGCCACTCTTACTCGGATACGGGGCGCACGGACGGCATCGGCGCGTGGTCCGCGGGCATCACGATGCGGCCCTCCGACTACTTCGGCCTGGCAGCGGTCGTGAACGATCTCGGCGGGCCGAAGAGCGACGGCGGGGACGAGCTCGGTCCGAGCTACGACGTCGGCGTGGCGCTCCGCCCGTTCCGCAGTCGCGCGGTCGAGCTGGCCCTGGAAGGCAAATACGTGGCCGAAGAGGGCGGGTACTGGATCCCGCGCGCGGCTCTCGGCATCGATATCCCGAACCTCGGACGCCTGCGCGGGGACTTCGCGATCAGCGATCCGAGCGAAGAGGTGCGCGAGCGCGCCTACGTCGCGAGCGCGGCCATGAGCTTTGCGTTCAACGGCAGCAGCGGCTCGAGCGAGCTCAGCGCGGGCTCCGTGTTCGGCACGGGGCTCGGCAGCGAGGCCTCGGACCGGGCCTACGAGAACCTGGCGATCGACGTGGCGTTGAAGTCGTACCGCGAGCCCGCGGCCGCCCCGCCGCCCGTGCACGCGCTCAGGATCCGCATCGAGGACACGCCGTCGACGCGCGAGCACGTGGCGTTCCTGCGGCGGCTCTGGGCGATCGCCGAGAAAGAGCCCTCGATCGCGGCGGTCGCGTTCGAGGTGCGGGCCTCACCCGCGGAGTCACTCGCGCGCGCGCAGGAGCTCAGAGACGCAATCCACTACCTGCGCAGCCGCGGTAAGAAGGTGCTCTGCCACATCGAGGACGGCGACGGCTCCGCCCTCTACATGTGCTCGGCCGCGCACAAGATCCTGGTCAGCCCCGGCGGCGGCTTGCGCTTCGCGGGCCTCCGCGCGCGTTACTTTTATTACAAGTCACTGCTCGACAAGCTCGGGATCCGCGCTGATTTCGTGCGCATCGGCCCGCACAAGAGCGCGCCCGAGGCGTTCATCCGCGACAACTCGACCGACGTGGCGCGCGCCGACAAGATCGACCTGCTCCAGCAATACGAGCGCTTGTTCACGCTCGGCGTGGCGCGCGGGCGGAACCTCGATCCGGCCGTGCTGCGGGCGCGCATCGCCCAGGGGCCGTTCCTGGCTTCGGAGGCGCAGCAAGCCGGTCTGGTCGATGCCCTGGTGTTCGACGATCAGATCGAGAAGGCCACGGCCGAGCTCGCCGGCGGCAACATCAAGCTGATCGACGACCGCCGCGCACCCGTCGCACCGAGCTACTTCGGCGCGACGCCCGGTGTGGCGCTGATTTACGTCGACGGCGACATGGTCGACGGCCGCAGCCAGAACATCCCGTTCCTCGGGATGAAGCTGGTCGGCTCGTACACCGTCGCCGAATCGATCAAGGCCTCGCGCGAAAACCCGATGGTCGCCGCCGTGGTGCTGCGCATCGAGTCGGGCGGCGGCTCGGCTCTCGCCGCAGACGTCCTCTGGCGCGAGGTCGAGCTCACGAGCCGGGTGAAGCCGGTGATCGTCAGCATGGGCAACATCGCGGCGAGCGCCGCCTACTACATGGCCTCGCCTGCGACGCGGATCTTCGCGAATCCGCTCACGGTCACCGGCAGCATCGGCGTCTTCGTCGGCAAGGCCGACGTCGCCGAGCTCCTGCGGCGCATCGGCGTGACCGTCGAGGCCTACAAGACGACGCCGCGCGCCGACGCCGAGGCGCTGTATCGCCCCTTCACCGAGGAAGAGAAGCAAGAGCTCGAACGCAAGGTGAAGAAATTCTACGACCAGTTCCTGGCGCGGGTCGTCGCCGGCCGCGCGCGCGCGAACGTGAAGCTCACGACCGGGCAGCTCGACCAGGTCGCTCAGGGCCGCGTCTGGACCGGCGAGCAAGCGCTCGATCGCAAGCTGATCGACGAGCTCGGTGGTTTGCGCCAGGCGCTGGATGCCGCGCGCGCCGCGGCGGAGCTGCCGGAGCACGCGCCGATCGTCGAGCTGCCGGTGCCGGAGACGACCCTCGTGGGACGCCTGCTCGGGATCGAGGGCATGAAGGCGGAGCCGGCGGCTTCCACGCTCCTGCCCAAGGAGCTCATGGACTACGCCCGCGCGCTCGCGCCGTTTGCGGTGCACCCGGCCGACAAGCTGCTCGCGCGGATCGAGATCGTGAGCGTCGACTGATGCTCTCGGCGGAGCGCCCGCTGCTTCATCTGGAAGGAGCGCGCGTGGCGCTGCCCGACGGCAGCGAGCTCGGCCCGTGGACAGCCAGTGCCACGGGCCGGCGCCTGGCGCTGGTCGGCAACTTCCACGCCTGGTTTCGCCTGCTCGAACAGCGAAATCGCCTGGCTCAGGGCGTGGCAGAGGTCGCGGGCACGCCGCTCGAACGGATCTTGTCGTCGGGGCGCGCCGGCTTCGCGCCGCTCGATCCGCCGCTGCCCGAGAAGTGGACGCTGCGCCGTTACTTGACGGAGAGCGCCGCGCTCTCGCCGATCCGTCGCTCCAAGCCGCGAGACGTCGCTCAGCAGCTGCTGTCGCGCTTTTCGCTCGAGACGCTCGCCGAGCGCAAGCTGCTCGGTCTCAACCGCGTCGAGCGCCGCACCGTCGCCGTGGTGCGCGCCTGCGCGAACGACCCCGAAATCCTGATCTGCGAGGCCCCGCTTTCGAACCTGGACGACGCCGCACACGACTACCTCGAGGGCTTGCTCGAGCGCGTGTTCGAGGGACGGCGCAGCATCGTGTCGGTGGTCGATCCCCGCGGCCGCGAGCGCGGCCTCGTCGAGCGCGCGAGCTCGGTGCTCGAGATCGGCCTCGAGCCGAACCACGTCGCCGAGCGACCGAGACGCGCCGCGACGCGGCTCTGGGTCAGCGTCACGC
>JALYWZ010000345.1 GCA_030852505.1 Myxococcota bacterium
GCCCCACACCGCGGCGAAGCAGAGGCACAGCGCTCCGAAATAAAACGCGCTCGGATGCCCGGTGACGGCTCGACGCAAGCGCTCCCCGAGCCGGGGCCGGTAGGCGATGCGACGCTCGAGCTCGCGGCGCCCCTCGTCCAACAGGTAGTAGCCGACGTGAGCTTCGACGTCGCTTTCCGAGTGTTCGGATGCGTGCTGCTGCGCAAGCTCGAGCGCGGCCTGCGCCACGCCCTGTTCGTTGCTCTTGCTTCGCCGAGCCAGACCCTCGACCGTGTGCCGGTAGCGGTCGCGCGACTTCGGGTCCGTCGCCGCGTAGTCGGAGCTCGGATCCTTCCGCAGCAAACCCTCGACGGCGCTGGTTCTTTCGAAGAACTCGTGCCAGTCGAAGGCCGCGATCGCGCGCATGCTGGTGACGGCGTTACCGACCGAAACCTGGTCGGCGGCCTGCCGCAGCAGCTGACGCCGCACCAGATCCTCCGGCGGCGCGCCGAGCTTTGCGGACTGGTGGGCGATCCAGTCGAAGGCCGGGTTCAGCGCGGCCTCGTCGTGCTCGCGCAGGCGCCGGATCAGCTGCACCAAGAACGCGGCGGTGATCTCCGGCCCGCGCTCGATCTCGAGCAAGCTGAGGCCGAGCGTCTCGGGACGCCGCGCTTGCGAAAGCAGCTTTTGCGCCCATTCTTCGCCTCGGGCCCGCTCGCGCGAGCTGGTCTCGGCCGCGGCGATCGCGCTCACGCCGAGCAGCAGCCCGAGGCGGAGCATGATCGGCACCGCCCACAGCTCCCCGATCGTGAGCACGCGCACGCTCTGATAGGCGAGCACGTAACGGGATAGGGTGCCGAGATCGATGCGCGCGTCGGTATGGCGCAGGTAGTCGAGGCACAGCCCGTAGACGGCCGGGCAGCCCCGCATCGCGCCGCCCGCGGTCCGCGGCAGCTCTTTCAGGTAACCGCGCGGCAAGTCCTCCTCGATTTCGCGGAATTGCTCCTCGACGACGTGCGAATTGTCGAGCAACCACTCCTCGGCCGGCGACGGCTCGCGCTGATTCTGATAGTCGCGCTTGAGGATCTCGTACGCTTCGCGCAGCCCGGTGCGCGCGCTCACGTAGCGCTGCCACAGAAGGCGCGGGGACCCCCGCCGCGTGGGCTCCCCCTGAGCCCGGGCTATGTCGACCGCGTGCTCGACGAGGCGCTCGGCGCTGAGGATTTCACCCCGGAGACACGGCGGTTCGTCGCAGACGCGCGTCGCGTCGAGTCCTGGGCACGCCGCGCCGGCGTCGCTCTGCGACACTGGCGTGCGACGTTCGCCCGAGTTCACGGAAGCGCACCAAACACCGAGCTCGTCCGAGAAACGTGCTCCTCCAGCACCGTGTTGGGCCGGACCTCGGATGCTTGCGCGATGGCGATCCGATGCAGCCAGGCACCATTTGTCATTGGCCACTCGGACGGCTTCTGCGCGCAGCAGGCGAAGTGCCCGTCGGGGTGCGTACTGCAGGCCTCGGATGCCCCGCAGATGGGGCACGGGCTGTGCTCAGAGACGTTTCGCCATTCGGTGTCGACAGGGTTGGTTTGAAACACGCGAGTCATGGGGAATTCGACTGTGGGTGAGGCTCAAGGTGCAGACCGCATGCCAGTGGGGCCTTTCTCGTTTCAGCGAAAAATCGGTCTTTAGGCGGGGGCGTTTTCGTCTCAGCGAGCCATTTCGCCTCCCCGCCCCGAGCGACTTCGCCGCGCCCCGCTGCGGAAATTCACGGAGTCGTCGCCTGGCGACCGGGCTTGGGCTAGAGTCGCGGCGCTTGCCCATGCCCGTCGAGCAACCGACCCCGTCGTCAGCCTGCGAGTGCGTTTTGATCGTCGAGGACGACGACGACTCCCGCGACATGTTGAGCGAGCTCGTCTCGATGCTCGGGCACCGCGCGGTCGGTGCCGCCAATTCCGTCGAGGCGCTGCTGCATCTGAAGCAAGCCCAGCCGACGATCGCGCTGATCGACATCGGGCTCCCCGACGTAGACGGCTGCGAGGTTGCGCAGTTGCTACGCGCCGATCCGGCTGGGCGAGGCGTGCACCTCGTCGCGCTCACCGGCTACAGTGATTTGCGCACCCGGGAAACCGCCCGCGCCGCCGGCTTCGATGATTTCTTGGTGAAGCCTATCTTGCCCGACACCCTGCAGGCAGTGCTCGCCCGCGGAAGCTGAGAACGCTCACGCAGCGTGAACCGACGCACTGGAGTGCGAAGGTTCACGCTGGCGGCCGCACGCTCACTGGTAGCGCTCGAGCTTGCGGTATAGCGTGCGCCGGTCGAAGCCGAGCACCTTGGCGGCGAGGGTCTTGTTGCCCCCCACGGCCGCGAGCACCTTGCGGATGTAGCGCTCTTCGACGGTGTCGATCGGCGGGAGCTCGTTCGGATCGTCGCTCGGGGTGTAGACCTCGGTCGCGTGCCGCTCGCGGATCTTCGGGGGCAGATCGTCGAGCGTGATTTCGTCGAAGCGAGCCAGCGCGACCGCGCGCTCCATGCAGTTCTCGAGCTCACGAACATTTCCGGGCCAGTCGTAACCGATCAGGCGCTCGGCCACGAGGCGCCCCAACCGCGTCACGGACTTGCCGCTGCGCTCGGCGGCGCGCTCGAGGAAGTGCTGGGCGAGCAGCAACACGTCGTTGCCGCGCGAGCGGAGCGGCGGCACGTCCACGCGCACCACGTTGATGCGGTAGAACAAGTCCTCGCGGAAGCGCTTCTCCTCGACCTCGGCCTCGAGGTCGCGGTTCGTCGCGGCCAGAATCCGCGCGTCGAAAGCGGCTTCTTGCGCCGAGCCGAGCGGGCGCACCTTGCGCTCCTGCAGGGCACGCAGGATCTTGGCTTGCATGCCGAGCGGCATCTCGCCAATCTCGTCGAGGAACAGCGTGCCTTGATCGGCCTCGACGAACAGGCCGGCGCGCGCCGAACGCGCATCCGTGAAGGCGCCGCGGGAGTGCCCGAACAGCTCGCTCTCGAGCAGCGTCTCCGGCATCGCCGCGCAGTTGATGGCGAGGAATGGACCGCGGCGGCCGCTTCGCTCGTGAATGGCGCGAGCCACGAGCTCCTTGCCCGTGCCGCTCTCGCCCGTGATGAGGACGTTGGTTTCGGACTCGGCCAGTCGGTTCACGAGGTCGGCCACGCGCTGCATGGCGGGGCTGGTTCCGACCACGCGCGGCAGCTCGTGAGACTCGACTCGGCGACGCAGCCGACGCAGCTCGTCGCTCATGGCGCGGTGGCGCACCGCACGCTCGACGGTCAGGCCAAGCGCGTCCATCGGCACCGGCTTGGTGATGAAGTCGTAGGCACCGGCACGCATGGCGCCGATGGCATGTTCCATGCTGCCGAAGCCGGTCATGACCACGACGACCAAGTCGGGGCGCTTGGCCAGCGCCGCGCGGCACAGGTCGAGACCGCTCATGCCATCCATGTGGATGTCGACGAACAGGACCGAGAAGTCTTCCTGGTCCAAGAGCGCCAGGGCCTCGTCGGGATTGAGCCGCCAGGTGACGTTGTACCCGCGCTGCGAGAGCCCCGCTTCGGCGAGCTCGCACATCTCGCGATCGTCATCGACGACCAGGATCGCGGGACCGCGGACCCGGGTGCCCGTGCTTGAGGTGCGGTCGTCGCGGGGAGAGGGGCTTTCTTGTACTGCTGCCATGTTGCCGCGGCTGGATTGCACTTCTCGTGCCTTCAAAAACCCGAGGCAAAATCGGCGTTTTTGCGGATCCATCCGGTGCATTTTGCCACACCTGGCCGCGCGTGATGCAAAATGTCACGCCACGCCGCCCCACTGAGTCCGTCTTGCCCGACCAAGGTCGGGTAAGCGCTCAGGATTCGCCCGACGGCTGGGGAGCCTTTCCCCGGTCCCGAGTCATCGGCGACCCGCCAGGCGCCCGGGGGCGGCAATTCTGCCACGAAATCTACTCCGCGGCGTCGTGATCGATCGCCGGGGAAACGATATCGAATTCGAGCGCCTCGCCGACCACGTCGAGCAGCAGCGTCGAGCCACGCTCGAGCTCCCCTTCGAGGATCTTCTCCGCGAGCGGAGCCTCGACCAGCCGGGCCAGGGTTCGCTTGAGCGGGCGCGCCCCGAGGGCGGGCTCGTACCCGCCGTGCTCGATCAAGAACTCGACCACGTCCGGCCCGAGCTCGAGCCGCACGCCGCGCTGCTCGTGGAGGGTGCGGCCGATACCGAGCAGGAGCCGCCGTGCGATCTCGCTGACCTCGCCCTTCTCGAGCGGCGCGTAGACCAGCACTTCGTCGAAGCGGTTGTAGAGCTCGGGGGCGAGAGTCGAGCGGGCGCGCGCGATGAACCGCGCCTCCAGATCGTCAGCCAGTGATTCCGCCGAGGCCTCCGCGAAGCCGACACGACGCCGCGTGCTCGTGGCCTCGTCGGCGCCGATGTTCGACGTGAGCAGGATCACGGTGTTGGTAAAATCGACGGTTCTACCGCGACCGTCGGTGAGCCGGCCTTCGTCGAAGACACCGAGGAACGCGTTCAGCACGTCCGGATGAGCTTTCTCGAGCTCATCGAGTAGCACGACCTGATAGGGGCGGCGGCGAACGGCCTCGGTGAGCTGGCCGCCCGCGTCGTGCCCGACGTATCCGGGAGGCGCACCGATCAAGCGCGCCACGGAGTGGGCCTCGCCGTACTCCGAGAGGTCGACGCGAGTCATGGCCGTGTCGCTGTGGAACAGCACCTCGGCGATGGCCTTGGCGCTCTCCGTCTTGCCGACGCCGGTCGGTCCGAGCAGCAGAAACGTGCCGATCGGCCGGCGACCAGAAAGCCCGGCCGCGTTTCGCCGTAAGATCCGCGCGATCTTGGCGATCGACCGGGCATGGCCCACCACGCGCTCCGCGAGCGCCTCCTCCAGCTTGAGGAAGCTCGACGCGTCCGTCTCGAGCAGTCGTTCGAGCGGCACGTCGGCGAGCTCCGAGACGACCTCGGCCACCGCCTCGGCATCGACCCGTTGCTTGGCGCGGCGCCGCACCCGCGCTCCCGCCAGATCCAGGATCGAGATCGCCTTGTCCGGCAGCGCGCGACCCGGCAGGTAACGCACGGACCAGCCGATGCCGAGCGCGAGCGCCTCGCTCTCGTAGCGCACGCCGTGGTGCGCTTCGAGCTTGGGGCGCAGCGCGTCGAGCACGAGGTACGCCTGCTCGCGGCTCGGCTCTTCGACCTCGATCGTCGAAAAACGTCGCGACAACGCGGCGTCCGCGCCGATCGAGCGCCGGTACTCCTCCGTGGTCGTCGCGCCGATGCACGGCAGCTCGCCACGCGCGAGCAACAGCTTGAGCTCGGAAGCAATTTCCTCCGCCGCGTCCGCGAACAGCTGGTGGATCTCGTCGAAGAACAGCACGACGCGGCCGTCGAGCGCGGCGAGCTCCCGGCGCAGCGCCGACAGGCGTCCGGCCAGTGCACCGCGCACCCCCGTCCCCTGCAGCAGATCGCCGACCTGGATTTCGAGCACGATCCGCTCGTCGTGGCCGGCCGATTCCGGAGCAGCGGCGATTCGCTGCGCCACTCCGCGGGCGACGCTGGTCTTGCCAACGCCGGCCGCGCCGATCAAGCAGGGGTTGTTGCCCTCACGCTTGGCGAGGACATCGAGCACCATCTCGACGGTCGCTTCCCGGACGACGACCGGATCGAGCTCGCGGCGCGCCGCGGCCAGGGTCAGGTTGCGGCCGAGCGCGCACAGCGTCGGAAAGCGCTGCGGATCGAGCTCGAACCGCGACAGGCCGCGCGCCAACGGCTCGCGGGCGGGGGCCGGCACGGACGGGCGCTCGCGTGCGTCCGTCC
>JALYWZ010001099.1 GCA_030852505.1 Myxococcota bacterium
GCCGAGCGCGGCGGATTGCATGCGCGGAAGTCTACAGGATGCGCGAGCGGCGCATCAACGACAACAGCCCGACCACCACGACCACCACGGCCATCCAGAAGTACAGGTAGCCGTAGTGCCAGCGCAGCTCCGGCAGCACCTCGAAGTTCATGCCGTACACACCGACCAAAAACGTCAGGGGCAGGAAGATCACGCTGACCACCGTGAGCCGCTTCATCACCTCGTTGGTGCGGTGGCTGACGATGGACATGTACAGGTTCAACGACTCGGAGAGGATCTCGCGATCGACGAGCAGATCCTGAAGCACGTGCTCGACGGTTCCCACGATGTTGGCGAGGAAGTGCTGCGTCGCCTCGCTCACGAACAACGATTTTCGCGTCGCGAGGTCCGTCAGCACGGCCCGCGCCGGCAGCAAGATCTTGCGAAAATGCAAGAGATCCGCGCCAAGCTCCGAGATCCGCGCGAACACCTGGTCGTCGACGCGGTCACCGCGGAGCTCGTTCTGGAGCGCCTCGACCCGCTCCTCCATGTGCTTTTGCACCGTCAGGTAGTTCTCGACCAGGTGATCCCAGATCTCGTACAAGAGAAAGCTCGGGCTCTTGGCGAAGCGCAGGAAGTCGTTCCGATAGTCGCGGCGCACCGCGTTCAGGAAGTCGACCGGCCCGCGGTGGATCGTGGCCAAGAACTTCTCGGCGATCACCACGTCCACGCGCTCGAGCTCGAAGGCGTGCGCGCGGACCCGACAGCCCGAGACCACGAGGTGCAGGTACTCGTCGTAGCGGGCGTGCTGCGTCGCGGGCTCGCTGTGCAGCGCCGCCTGCAGCACCTCCTCCGAAAACAGCCCGAGTGAGGAGAGCAGCTCGCGCGCCTCGTCCACGTCGCTCGCGGCGCAGTCGATCCACACGAACTTGCCGGCGTCCATCGCGTCGCGGGCCTGGTCGAGCTGCAGCTTGACCTCGATTTTGTTGGCGAAGTCGAAGCCGACCACGTGCAGCACGCACGACAGGCGCTGTTCTGCGTCGCTGGTGCTGATCCTGACTGCGGTATCGGGGCTCATCCGTTCGACCGCTCCGGGCAGGGCTCGATCCCTCGGGGAAAGCTAGAGCGTAACCAGCAGGGGCGTCACTCCGAACTCGGTTCCGCTGCTGGTGACGATGGCCGCGTGGGCGTAACCGCCGCCGGGCGTCTCGCCCACCGAGCCCACGTTCACGATCCGCACGTCCGCCACGCTCCGATCGAAAGGCACGTGGCTGCCGCCGCAGACGATCACGTCGCCAGGCTCGTCGCCGAGCAGCGCGAGGATTTCGTCGTCGCTCATCTCGAGCGTGAGCGGCTCGCTGGGATCGGCGGGAGAGCCGTGGACCACGAGCAGCGTGTGACCGGACTCGAGCGGCAGCCGGGCGAGCGGCGGCAACTTGCCGAGCCGCGCGATGATCAGCTCACCGAGCTCGTTCTGCACTTCCCGGAAACGTTCGATGCGCTCGCGCTCGTGCTCGGTGGTGGCCGACAGGCGGGTGGGATCGATCTGCGACAGCGCGCGGTCGCTCATGCCCTGCACGCACAACGCGCGGTGCTTCACCAGCGTCTTCCAGACCGCGAGCGGCTCGGGGCCGGGAAATACCAGATCGCCGCAAGCCACGAGCTGGTCGAAGCCGAGGGCATGGGCCTCTTCGAGCACCGCGTCGAGCGCGCGGGCGTGTCCGTGAATATCCGAGACGCACAGGAATCGCATCTACGAACCAGCGGTCGTACGCCCTTGCGCCGACGAGAACAAGAGAGCGCTGCCGGCCGTCGGTCCTGTGTCGGCCTCCGAAACCCCGGCGGAATGGCGTCCGGACCGCGGGCAAGGCACGATCCTGGGCCCGAGAGCGACGTGGACCAGGACAGCCGTTTCGTGGCTCTCGCCGAGAGCATCGACCCCGAGCGGGCCAAAAACCTGTCATCCGAGCTCGGGGGCGGACGGCGGCGCGCTCTGGCACTGCTGCTCGCCACCGCGTTTCCGCCGTTTGCCGACCTCGCTGGCGAGCGGGTGGACGCGCTCGACCGGCTGTCGAAGGTCGGCGTGCGCGCGGGGCGGCGGCGGCGGGAGCTGACGC
>JALYWZ010000346.1 GCA_030852505.1 Myxococcota bacterium
CCCGAAGCTGCCGTGGGTGGCTCTGCCGGGCCGGGCTCGAGCCCGGGCACTGGCGGTGCGAGCGCGTCGCCGGAGCGCCCGTTCGTTCCCGCCGAAGGCCGGCTTCGCCTGCTCACGACTCCGCAGTACCGCGAGAGCCTCCGGGACTTGCTCGAGATCGAAGTCCAAGAGGACCTCGATCTCGAGTCGGAGGCGCGGATCAACGGCTACGCCGAGCTCGCTGCCGCGAGCTTGACGTTGTCCGGCGTCGCGACGGAGCAGCTCGAGCAGAGCGCGTTCGAGCTCGCGCACGCCGCGGTCGCGGACGAGGAAATCCGGCGCCGGTTGGTCGTCTGCACTCCGAGCTCGGCCGGCGACGCTGAGTGCTTCACGGACTTCCTGACGGAGTTCGGGCGGCGCGCCTTCCGGCGGCCCGTCACGGAAGACGAGCTCGAGCGCTACACCCGCCTGGCGCTCCTCGCCGCCGAGACATCGAACGACTTCTGGGCGGGCGTCGAGTACTCGCTGGCCGCGCTGCTCCAGTCTCCGAATTTCTTGTACCGCGCGGAGCTCGGTAAGCCCTCCGACGGCCACGGCGCCCGCCAACTCGACGCTTACGAGATGGCCTCGCGGCTTTCGTTCTTTCTCTGGGGCAGCACGCCCGATCCGCAGTTGCTCGACGCGGCCCAAACCGGCGCGCTTTCGACGCCCGAGGGCATCCGGGCGGCGAGCGAACGCCTGCTCGCGTCCCCGCGTGCGGAAGCCGGCCTGCTCGGCCTGCTCTCGCAAATGCTGCGGCTCGAGGACCTCGAGAAGCTCGAGCCCTCCCCGGAGAAGTTCCCGTTGCTCACGCCCACGCTGGCCGCTTCGATGCGCGAGGAGACGTTGCGCTCGCTGTCCGACCTCTTGCTCGTGCAGAACGGCGACTATCGCGAGCTCCTGACGACGCGCACCACCTTCGTGAACCCCGAGCTTGCGGCGCTCTACGGGCTCGCGCCCGGCGCCGCGCAGGGCTTTCAGCGCGTCACGCTGCCGGACGGCCCGCGCGCAGGCTTCCTCGGGCAGGCCAGCTTCCTCGCGCTGAACGCCCACGCCGCGACCACGTCTCCGACGTTGCGCGGCAGGTTCGTCCGCGAAGTGCTGTTGTGCGAGGCGGTCCCACCGCCGCCGCCCGAGGTCGACCTGGACGTGATGAACCGAGACACCACGGCGCGCACGATGCGCGAGCGCCTGGCGGAGCACGCCGAGAACGCGAGCTGCGCGGGCTGCCACGGCCGAATGGATCCGCTCGGGCTCGCCCTGGAGCACTTCGACGCGATCGGCGCCTATCGAGATACGGACACGGGCAACGCGCTCGACGTGAGCGGAGAGCTCGACGGAGTCGCCTTCGACGGCGCGCGCGAGCTCGGTGAGGTGCTGAGCGCCGACCCGCGCCTGGCCGAGTGCCTCGTCCGAAATCTGTACCGGGTCGCGACCGGTCACCTCGAGCAGGGCGGGGACGAGCCCGCAATCAGTGAGCTGTCCGCGGCCTTTTCCGCCGCGAACTTTCGAGTTCGCCCGTTGCTTTCGCGGATCGCGACCAGCGATGCCTTCCGGATGACTGGAGCACCAGAATAGCCATGTCACGCGAACGATTGAGCCGGCGCACCGTGTTGCGCGGCGCCCTCGCCGGCCTGGGCGTGGCCGTCGCGCTCCCGTCGCTCGAGGCGATGCTCGGGCGCAGCTCGGCGCTCGGTCAAAGCGCCGCCGCGCCCAAGCGGCTCGGGATCTGGTTCTGGGGCAACGGCGTGAAGCTCGATCGCTGGGTTCCCGAGCTGACCGGGCCCAGTTGGCAGCCGAGCGAAGAGCTCGCGCCGCTGGCCTCGGTGAAAGACTACGTGTCGGTCGTCTCCGGGATGAACGTGAAGTCCGGCAACCAGCGCGGTCATCACTCGGGCTGCACCGGCATCCTGTCCGGCGCAGCGCTGCTGTCCCAGCCGCACCCGGATTCGAACTTTCGCTCGACCTTCTCGCAGCCGAGCATCGATCAGCTGGCGGCAGCCGAGCTCGGCAAGACCACCCGCTTCAAGTCGGTGGAGGTCGGCGTGTCGAAGAAGGTCGAAAAAGGCGAAGGGACGACCACGCAGTTCCTCTCGCACAACGGCCCGGATAGCCCGAACCCGGCCGAGTACGATCCGGTGAAGGTGTTCGAACGGCTGTTCTCCGACGCCGAGGCCCAGCCCTTGCTCGACGCATCGAGCTCGCTCCGCCTCAGCGTGCTCGACGCCGTGAAGCAGGACCTCACGGCCCTGAGAGGGCGCGTCGGCGTGGCCGATCGACAGCGCCTGGACCAACACTTCGAGAACCTGCGCGCGATCGAACGCCGCGTCTCGGAGCCCGCCCTGGTGAGGAAGCCGCCTCCGCGCCCCGAGGCGATCCAAGACGAGGTCGCGCGCGAAGAGCTGGTGCGTAGGAATCAGCTGATGAGCGATCTGGTCGCCTCGGCCCTGTCGATGGACCTCACGCGCGTCTTCTCCGTGCACTTCTCGGGCGCCTTCGGCAACACCAACTACTGGCCGGTGAACGCGTCATCGGGGCACCACGCGCTCACGCACAACGAGGCCGGCGATCAGCCCGAAGTGCACGCCGTCACCACCTTCATCATGGAGCAGTTCGCGTATTTTCTCGCGGCGCTGAAGAAGGCACCAGACGGCATGACCGGGCAGAGCGTGCTCGACAACGTGGCGATCCTCGGCTCGAGCGATGTCTCGGACGGCAAGGCGCACTCGCTGAACGACTATCCGATTCTGGTGGCCGGCAAGGCGGGCGGCAGCCTGGTGCACCCCGGGGTGCACTACCGCTCCAATGGCGAGAACACGAGCGACGTGCTCTTGACTCTGCTCCGGGCGGCGGGTTGCAACGTGAGCTCCGTCGGCGCCGGCGCTGGTCTCAGCAGCACGCCCTGCTCGGCGATAGAAGCGTGACCTAGCTCGGGCGCGCGATCCGGCCGAGCCGCGACGGCAAGGTACCGGCTCGGCGCATCAAGTAGCGCACGTAGCCCCAGCCCGCCTTGCTCTGCGCCGCGGCGAAACCTCGCGGGTGCACCATCGACAGGCGGTTTCTATCCGTTCTCTCGGCGAAGCGCGCGAGCTGCTCGTTCGAGGCGATCGCTGCCTCGCTGGCGTAGAGCAGCGTGTTCTGCGCGTACCACCACTCCACCGCGGGTTCGCTCCACAGCTGCGGTCGAATGCAGTCGATGACGCGATACCCGCGCTCCTCGAAGCGCTCCGCCCAGTAATCGGGCCACTGCTCGTTGATGTGTCCAGTTCCCGATTGGCCCGGCGTGGCCGCCGAAAACACCACGATCGGCGCGAGCGACGTGATGAACTCCACGAACGGGCGCGACGACTCGTGGGGGAGGTGCTCGGCGACCTCGAGCGAGAGCGCGAGGTCGAAGCTGCGGCCTGGGGACGGCGGCGCCCGCAAGTCTGCCGGCATGAATCTATCGCTCGGGATCAGCAGGCGCTCGCGATCCACGTAGCTGCCGTCGAGGCCGAGGACATCGCTCACGCCCTGTTTCTGGAACACGCTGAGCCAGGTTCCGACGCCGCAGCCCACGTCCACCACCGACTTCGCCGGTAGGAACGAAAGTAGCCACGGGACCGCGAGCTCCGCCGAACGGCGCGAGCCATCTCGCTGACCGTCGTAGAACTCGTCGCTGTATCGCGTCGAGTGCTCCCTCATGAGGTCCGAGCCTAACAGTACCGATGATGGCTGCACAAGGGCTCCGGCCAGGGCTCATTGCAGGAGAGAGCAGTTGAGCTGGGGGCCTTCAGCGACGTTGTTGGCATCGTTGCACTCGGCGATCGCGTCCAGCGGATCGGCTGAACCCCAGACCGCTATCGCCCGTGCGATCGCCGGGGTGCGGATCGTCACTTCCAGCGTCTCTCCGGGCTCGAGCGGGCCGGCCACCATCTCTTCTCCGATCACCTCGCCACGAGCTCTCGGATCGCCTGCGTAGATCCGCACCAGGATGTCCTCGGCGCTGCTGGAGCCGACGTTGGACAGATCCACCGTGAACTGGCCCCCGCACGTCGCGTCGCTCACCTCGATGGAGAGGTCGGCCAACTGCTCGCCAGACTCGACGATCTTGGCGATTTCATTGTCTTGTTCATCGCACTCGCGCGCCGCGCCGTCGTCGGCGTCGTTGCCTCCGTCCACGGTCGCCCGAACCGTCTCCGGTAGCGCCGAGTCGTAGGGCGCGGGGTTGTTTCCGACGCGGTAAGTGGTTGTGACGAGCGTCGAATCCCCGGGTTCCAGGCTGGCGGTCAAGGTGATGGTGAGCTCGTCGCCGTTCTCGTCGAGCAGGGGGCTCTCTTCGCCGTCCCAGGACCCGAACAGTTGGACGGCAATGCCCGGCCCGACGCGCAGGTCGCCCGCGTTGCGCACGCCGACCGTGATCTGGATCTCGTCCGAGAGGGAGCCGCAGGCAGAACCCGGGGAAGACACCTGTACGCCCGTCAGCGTGAGGTTCGGCGCTATCCCGAAGACGCGGGGCTGAGAGCGGTAGGTGTTGTAGACGCGGCCGGCCAAAGGCAACCAGCTCTCGGGTTCGTGGACCGGGATCCCGCCGTCCTCCAGCACGTTCGTCACGTGGTACCCGTGCTGGTTCCAGATCCGGCGCGCCGAGACCCAGGTGTCCGTCGGATCTCCCCACACCTCGATGCCGTTCGGCAGGTCCGCGGTGCTGACGTCGGCGTCACCGTCGGGCCAGCTGTCGAGGCGGGGGGCATCGCACTGAATGTTCTCGTTGTTCTGGACGAAGACGATCTCGGCGTTGCCGTCGTTGTCTACGTCCGCGACCACCGGATTCTCCATGATCGTCCGGCTGAGCGATGGGATCTGCAGGTGAGTGGCGCCGGACAGGCCGTCGTAGACGTGGAAGTAACATTCGTCGTTGTAAATCACCTCGGCCGCGCCATCGTCGTTGAAGTCGAAGACGCTGGAAGAGGTCACGCGACTGGAATCGTCTTCCGTCTCACGGATCCAACCGTTGTGCAGACAGACGCAGCTGCCTGCCCGCGTGTTGCAGACGGCACCCGCGTTGCAGTCCGCGTCCTCCGTGCAGCTCCCGCCAGGAGCCCGCTCGGAGTTCGGGCCGGGGGGCGCGACGTCGCCTGCGATCGACTCGACCCAAGCCGGGCAATGCTCAGCCTCGGGGGCTTGTAGATCGGCGACGACGTAGCGTGTCGCGAGGGCCGTTCCGATCTCCGGAAAGCCGTCCCCGTCGAAATCGTCGACGTTGGGAGCGCCGCCCTGAACCCCGCCGCCCGGGATCTCCACGTCGCGTAAAATGGTCCCGCCCTCGACTACGCCCGAGTCGGTCGCCTGCAGGATCAACACGTGACCGTCCGCGACCAGGATCACCTCGGGAACCCCGTCGAGCGGGTTTTCCGGCCCGGGGGGCTCGGCCGTTTCCTCACCGAGCACGTCTGCGATCGCGCAAAAGCCCTCCGGATAATAGGAGCGCTCGGCGTTGGCCTCGACGTCCGTTGCATTCCAGAGCGTGAGCAGCCGCCCCTGACAGTAGTCACTCTGCGCGTTGGCGCCGCTGCAGTCCGAAGGTCGCTCCGGCATCCCGTACAGGCTCGTCCCGGCCACGAGCTCGAGCCCTGGGTCGGAGTACAGATCGGCGACGCACGCGACCGGACCGTAGTACTGCTCGGTTTGGTTGAGATGCGTGGTGCCCGTGCGCGCCGTCCCGGTCAGCACCTGGTCGAACTCGAGCGGGCCCTTCGTCGAAAGAGTCAGTACTCGGTTCCCGACGA
>JALYWZ010001100.1 GCA_030852505.1 Myxococcota bacterium
ACAACGCCGCGTCGGTGTTCGACATGCGGGCGTCGCGATCGTCCGAGCTCGTGAAGACCGTGCCGCGGCTGTCGTCGAAGCCGTAGTCGTTGCTGGCGGCTTCCAGCCCGACGCCGCCGATCACGCCGTCTGCCGACGTGCCGCTCGAGGCGGTCGCCCACGCGCCGTAGGTGCCGAGACCGCCGACCAGCGCGCCGAGCCCGAGCTTGCCGTCCGGCCGGCGGGGTACGAAATGCACGCTGCCTCCGGGGGCCGCTCGGTCGGCGTCTGCGGGTGCGTTGCCGCGGTAGAGCTCGATGCGCTCGATGAACCAGAGCGGCACCGTCGCCAGATCGGCGGAGCCGCCGACCTCGTCGTTGATGCGCACGCCGCCGAGGTAGATGGGAGTCTGCGCGGACGTCGCGCCACGCACGCCGATCGAGGCGGAGGCGCCCAGCCCGCCGAGCTCCGTGATGGCGACGCCGGGCGACCCACGCAAAGCATCCGCCGCTCGCAGGCCCGGCGCCTGCAAGCGTTCGCGCGGAATGATCTCGGACGACACCGAGTCGTCGCGCGTCGAGGCTTTCGGGTGGCGCGTGCCGAGCACCTCCACGTTCGGCGTCGGTTCGTCGGCGCGCGCAGGGAAGGCGTGTGACAGGGCGACGAGCGCTGCGCCCAAGGCGCCCGCGGAGCGACGAGCGACGACCCACCCGCCGCGCTCAGCGAACGACGGCGGGATGCCCCCGCCGTCGCCCGCGCCCCCTCTATCTTCGTCTCTCGGTCGGGGCGGGCAGATTCGAACTGCCGACCTCACGGACCCGAACCGTGCGCGCTACCAAACTGCGCTACGCCCCGAGAAGGCGACCCCTCGGGCGAGGGGCGCCGGAAGATGATCCCGAGCGTTCGAACTGTCAAGGGAAAGACGCCGGGACGTGAGGGTTTCTCGAGCTTCAGGCCCGGCGCTTGGTCAGCTCCGCCACCAGCGCGGGCACGGCTTGGAAGAGATCGGCCACCAGACCGTAGTCGGCGATCTGGAAGATCGGCGCCTCCGCGTCCTTGTTGATGGCGACGATCACCTTCGAGCCCTTCATACCGGCGATGTGCTGGATCGCGCCGGAGATGCCGATTGCGAGGTAGAGCGCGGGTGCCACGATCTTCCCCGTCTGGCCGACCTGATAGTCGCCGGGGGCGTAACCGGCGTCCACGGCCGCACGGCTCGCGCCGATGGCTGCGCCAAGCGCGTCCGCCAGCGGCTCGAGCACCTCCTTGAAGCGCTCCTTGAGCGCGCGGCCGCCCGAGACCACGACCTTGGCGTCGGTGAGCTCCGGGCGCTCGCTCTTCACCGAATCGAGGCTCACGAACTCGACTCGTGCCGCGGCCGCGCCAACGGGCGCCTTGGCCACGCTCTCGACCGGCGAGCTCCCGCCTGTGGGCTCGGCCGCAGAGAACTCGCTCTGACGCGCCGTGGCCACCTGGATCGGGGTGGAAAGGGTGCAGGAGCCGAAGGCGTTGCCGGCGAACATCGGCCGCTTGTAAACGATCGCCCCGCCCTCGACGCTCACTCCCGAGCAGTCGCCAGCGAACGCGGCATCGAGCCGGGCGGCGACGCGCGGCATCAGATCTTTGCCCTGGCTGGTCGCGGTGGCGACGACGAGCCCGTAGCCCTGAGCCACGGCCGCGACGGTCGGCGCGAATTGTTCGGCCGTGTAGTTTTTGAACGCGGCGTCATCACAGGTGATGACCTTGCTCGCGCCGTACCGGGCGAGCTCGGCCGCGGCGTCGGCGGTCTTGTCGCCGAGCACCAGAATCGCGATCGAACCGCCGAGCGCGGGCAAGGCGGCCTTCGCAAAGCTCAGCGCCGAGAGGGTAGCCTTCTTCGGTTTGCCGTCTTCTCCGAGCTCGGCAACGACGAGTGCATCTGCCATGTCTATCAATTCTCCGAGACTGTTCGCGGGGTCCGCTTCAGAGCGCCTTGGCTTCGTTGGCGAGCTTGTCGACCAGCTCCGCCACGTCCTTGACCTTGATGCCTGCCTTGCGCTGCGGCGGGCGTTCGAATTTCCGGTACTGGGTGGTGAGCGCGGCGCCTCCCGCGACGTCGGCGAGCGACTTCACGT
>JALYWZ010000347.1 GCA_030852505.1 Myxococcota bacterium
GCGCGTCGGCGCGCCGGTGATCGGCCTGTGCGACTCCGGCGGCGCGCGCATCCAGGAAGGCGTCGAGAGCCTCGGCGGCTACGCGGACCTGTTCTACAAGAACACGCTCGCGAGCGGCGTGGTGCCGCAGCTCAGCTGCATCATGGGGCCGTGCGCGGGCGGCGCCGTGTATTCGCCGGCGCTCACCGACTTCGTGTTCATGGTCGAGGGCACGAGCTACATGTTCATCACGGGGCCGGACGTGATCCGCGCCGTGACCCACGAAGAGGTCACCAAAGAAGCGCTCGGCGGCGCCGCCGCGCACGCCTCGAAGAGCGGCGTTTGCCATTTCGTGGCCAAGACCGACAAACAGTGCCTCGATCAGGTGCGCGCGCTGCTCGCGTTCTTGCCCCAGAACAACGCCGAAGATCCGCCGGACGGCGCGACCACGGATCCTGCCGATCGCGAGATCCCCGAGCTCGACCGGCACGTCCCGGAAGAGAGCGACAAGCCGTACGACATGCTCGGGCTGATCCGCAAGGTGGTGGACGACGGCCACCTGCTCGAGGTGCACCCGCACTTCGCGCCCAACATCGTGACCGGCTTCGCGCGCATCGCGGGGCGCAGCGTGGGCATCGTCGGCAATCAGCCGCTGGTGCTGGCGGGCGTGCTCGACATCGACGCCAGCCGCAAGGCCGCGCGCTTCGTGCGCTTCTGCGATTGTTTCAACATCCCGCTCGTCACCTGGGTCGATGTGCCGGGGTTTCTACCGGGCGTCGATCAGGAACACCGCGGCATCATCCTGCACGGCGCCAAATTGCTGTACGCCTACTCCGAGGCCACTGTACCGAAGCTCACGGTCATCACCCGTAAGGCGTATGGCGGCGCCTACGACGTGATGAGCAGCCAGCACCTCCACGCCGATCTGAACCTGGCCTTTCCAGGCTCGGAGATCGCCGTCATGGGGCCCGAAGCCGCCGTCAACATCATCCACCGCGCCGCGATCGAGGCCGCGCCGGATCCGGTGGCGGCGCGCCAGACTTTCATCGCCGACTACAAGCAGCGCTTCGCGAACCCCTACTCCGCCGCGGCGCTCGGCTTCGTCGACGAGGTGATCCAGCCGCGCCACGTGCGCCAGCGGTTGGCACTGGCGCTCTCGACGCTGTCGACCAAGCGCGATCGCTTGCCCGCGAAGAAGCACGGCAACGAGCCGCTCTGAGCTCAGGGCTCGGAGATCGCTGGAGCTATCAGCCAGCCCTCGATCGTACCGCCAGGCCCTAGAACCGCCCGCTCGCACCGAGCGTGAGCCCGGACGTGGACGGCACTACCGCGATTCCGACGCGGCGCGGCTCGTCGTCGGCGGTGTAGTGGAGCAGCGTGGGCATGCCATAGCCGATACCGAATCCCACGACGGCTCCGACGAGCACGTCGCTCGCGTAGTGACGGTCGCCCATCACGCGCAGGGTTCCGGTCGCGGCCGAGAGCGAGATGGCGCCCGCGCAACCGAGCACGTCCGCCAGAGCGCTGCCGTAGATCTTGGCGTAGGCGTGGTGCGCGCAGGAGAGCCCGGCCGCGGTGAAGGCCTGCGCGGTGTGCCCGCTCCAGAACGACGCGGTCGTGCCCACGCCGCACAGGTCGTCCGAAGTCGGATCGTTCTGGCACTGCTCGTAAGACGGCCGCGCGCGCGCCGTGAGATCGAAGGCGCTGGTGGTGAGCAAGCTGTTCACGGCCAGCGCTTCGGCGTCGAGGAGTAACAGCTGTCCGGCCACGTCGCTGCTGCCGCGAAACAGCGGGACAGCCAGCGAGTCGACCCCGAGCGTCAGCACCAGCACGCCGATCGCGGCCACGTCACTGAGGCGCCGTACCGTCGCCGCCCCGTCGCGCGAACGCACGCGCAGCGCGTCGCGCACGTCGTCGTCGAACAGAATGCCGCCGGTCCAGCGCGGCTCGTCGCGGATCCCGGCGAAGAAGAACACGCCGATCGCGGCCGCGCCCACCACGCCGGTCAGGACGTACTCTGCGGGCCGAAAGCGCGGCCATTTCCAGACCAACTCCGACTCGCTCGCGGGCTCAGCGCGCGCGGCGGTCACCGCGAGCGACAGCGCCAGACACGAGCTCAGCCGCAGTATCCAGCGAGAACGAGCCATTCGCGATTGCTCGCTTGGTAGCGCTGAACCCGGCGCGCGGGAAGACGAAACCTGGCGGCGCCGTTCAACCGGCGCGCGATTCGAGGATGAAGTCGATCAGGGCGCGGGCTGCGGGACTGCGCTTGGGGGTGGCGGGATACACGAGTGAGAACGGACGGCTCCCTCCCCGGTAGTCGCGCAGCACTTCCACCAGGGCGCCGCGCGCGACCGCGTCTTCCACGAGAAAGTCGTAAATCTGGATCAGGCCGAGGCCGGCGCGCGCCAGCGTGACCAGTGAAAGGGCGTCGTCCGAGCAGCGGATCGGCGCGGTTGGCGTCCAGCTCCGCGGCTCGGGCTGAAAGGTCCACGGCAAGACACGGCCCGTGCTCGGCATCACGAACGCGATGCAGTCGTGGTCTTGGAGCTGCGCGGGCGTGCGCGGAGCGCGGCGGCGCGCGAGGTACGTCGGCGCCGCGTACACGCCGAGCGCAAACTCACCGAGCTTGCGCGCTATCAGCCGGCTTTCGCGGATCGCCCCGAGACGGATCGCGAAATCGAAGGGCTCGGTCGTGAAGTCCACGTTGCGGTTGCCGACGTGGATGTCGAGCTCGATGTTCGGGTAGCGTTCGCGAAACGCGCCCAGCGACGGCAGCAAGCGGTGGTGACCGAACGTCGTCGGCGCGCTCAGGCGTACCGTGCCGGAGCTGGCCACGCCTTCGCGAGACAGCTCCGACTCGGCGCGCTCGATCAACCCGAGGGCTTCCTTCGCGGTGCGGTAGTAGGCGCGGGCAGCGTCGGTGGGGGTGACGGCGCGTGTGGTGCGGCGAAACAGCGGGACGCCGAGCGTCTCTTCGAGGCGCGAGATGCTGCGGCTCGCCGCCTGCGGAGTCACGCCCAGCTTGCGCGCGGCCTTGGAGAAGCTCTCGAGCTCGAACGCGGCGCAGAACGTGAGCAGGTTGGGCAGGGTGGATTGGAGCGCCACTCGCCAGCTGTACCATAGACGTACAGATCATGAACGATTGTGTCAGCTCCCCCCGGGCGCCGGGACGCGGCAGGTTCCAACCCATGAAGCGGAGCCAATTCCTCGCATTCGCGTTCGCCGCCTTGGCCGGCGCTTGTGCGAGCTCGCCTGCACCGATTGCATCGAATTCCAACACCCCGGAGCAACCCGTCATGAAACAACGCATTCTGATCGCCACCACGAGCCACGCTACGAAAGGCAGCACCGGGCAGCCCACGGGCGCCTACCTGCCGGAGATCGCTCACCCGTACGAGGTGTTGGCGCGCGAAGGCTTCGAGCTCGAGCTCGCGAGCGTGAAGGGCGGCGAGGTCCCGCTCGACGGCGTTGCCGACGCCGACGCCGCGAGCCGCGCCTTCCTCGAACGACACCGCGCCGAGCTCGCCGCGAGCATGCCTGCGGAGCGCGTCGACGCCGGTCGGTACGCGGCGATCTTCTACGCGGGCGGTCACGGCGCGATGTGGGATCTGCCGGACGACGCTGCGTTCGCGCGCGTGGCGCGGGACATCTACGAGCGCGGCGGGGTGGTCGGTGCGGTGTGCCACGGGCCCGCAGCGCTCGTGAACATCCGACTCTCGGACGGAGCGTACCTGGTCGCCGGCAAGAC
The DNA here is from genome assembly GCA_030852505.1 of Myxococcota bacterium. GTDB lineage: Bacteria > Myxococcota_A > Polyangia > Polyangiales > Polyangiaceae > PMG-095. The sequence continues at coordinate 3,731 of JALYWZ010000347.1, forward strand.
CGTCAGCGCGTTCACGAACGAGGAGGAGCGTGCCGTGAAGCTCGACGGCGTCGTGCCGTTTTTGCTCGCCGACAAGCTCGAGGAGCGCGGCGCGAAGCACGAGCCCGGGCCGATGTGGCAAGAGAAGGTGGCGGTGAGTGGACGGCTCGTCACCGGGCAGAACCCGCAATCGGCGGCCGGCGTCGCCGAGGCCATGGTGCAGGTACTCCGCGGTCGTTAGACGTCGCAATCGGGATTGACGCGATCCAAGAACCTGCCCGGCGTCGGCTCGGCGAAGCCGAACTTGCGGTACAGCCCGTGCGCGTCGGCCGTGCCGAGGTGGAAGCGCCGCACTCGGTCGAGCTCCGAGTAGCCGGTCGCGGTTTCGACCAGCCAGCTGCCGAGGCCGCGGCCGCGGTGCGCTTCGAGCACGAACACGTCGGCGAGCAAGGCGAAGGTGACGAAGTCGGTGAGAACGCGCGCAAAGCCGATCTGCTCGCTGACCCGATACAGCCCGAACGGCAGCGAATGCTCGATCGAACGCAGAACCCGCTCGCGGGAGCGGCCCTGACCCCAATACGAATTCGTCAAGAAGCCGTGGATGACGTCCAGATCGAGCCGTGCGCGATCCATGCTGATCGTGTACTCGCCGCGCGTCCACTCGCGAACCACTTCGTTAGACACCTTTGGATCCTCGCTCGGCGTGACTTTCGCGCGACCCCGCACGGAGTCAAGTGCTGCAGCGTTCGGCGAGTGCTAGAGCACCGCGCATGGCTGAGCTCGGGTTTGCGCTGTTCGAGACGCCGATCGGGGTCTGTGGATTGGTCTGGGGCGAGCGGGGTGTGGTCGGTGTGCAGCTGCCGGAAGCGAAGGCGGTCGCGACGCGAGCTCGGGTGCTGGAGCGATTTCCGAGCGCGCGCGAGGCGCCGCCGCCACCTGCCGTGAAGAAGGCGCGCGACGCGATGCTATCGCTGCTCAGCGGCAAGCCGAAGGATCTTTCGGGGGTGCTGCTCGACATGCAACGCGTGCCGGCATTTCATCAGAAGGTGTACGCGTTCGCGCGCTCGATCGCGCCGGGCAAGACGCTGTCGTACGGAGAGATCGCGGCGGAGCTCGGGTCGCCGGGCGCGGCGCGGGCGGTGGGGCAAGCGATGCGTCGCAATCCGTTTCCGATCGTGGTGCCCTGTCATCGCGTGCTGGCGGCTGGCGGCAAGGTCGGCGGTTTCACGGCCAACGGGGGGACATCGACCAAGCTCAAAATGCTGGCGATCGAAGGCGCGGCTCCTGGACGACGCGCGAAGAGCACGCGCCTCGGGGAGCCGGCGACGGAGGAGTCGAGCGGCTTCGATTTCGAGCCGAGCGCGGCGATCCGACACCTGAAGACGGCGGATCCGGAGCTAGCGCGATTGATCGGTCAGGTCGGCCCGTTCCGCATGCAGCTCCGGCACACGACCAGCCTGTTCGAAGCGCTGGCCGAAGCGATCGTGTACCAGCAACTCACGGGCAAGGCGGCTGCGACGATCTTCGGGCGTGTCTGCGCGCTGTGTCCCCGCGGCAAGCTCACCGCCAAAGCCGTGACGGCGCTGTCCGACGAGGCGTTGCGCGGCGCGGGGCTTTCGCGCTCGAAGTTGCTGTCGCTGCGCGATCTTGCGAAGCGCGTCGAAGCCAAGCAGCTGCCCACGCTGCGCGAGCTTCTCGCGCTCGACGACGAGGCGGTCATCGAAAAGCTCACGGAAGTGCGGGGCGTCGGCCGCTGGACGGCTGAGATGATCCTAATTTTCCGGCTCGGGCGGCGCGACGTGCTGCCGCTCGACGACTACGGCGTGAAAAAAGGTTTTGCGAACGCGTTCCGATTGAAGGAGCTGCCGAAACGCGCGGAGCTCGAGCGGCGGGGAGAGCGCTGGAAGCCGTTCCGTAGCGTGGCGAGCTGGTTTCTGTGGCGGGCTTCGGAGCTCAAACAATGAAATGCCCTTGACGGCGGGAGGGGCGGGCGGTTCCCTGGCGGCATGCGCCGAAGCTCTGCCTTTCCGGTTCTGTCTCTGCTCGTGTTGTCCGCCAGCGCCT
>JALYWZ010000348.1 GCA_030852505.1 Myxococcota bacterium
ACGCCGCGGGCGAGCGCCCCGAGCTCGCCAACGCCTTTCCGACGCTCGTGCTGTTCGTGGACGAGCAGGGGGTCGCGCTCGGCCGCAACGCCTCGAACCTGATGCGCGGCGAGAAGATCGGCGCGGTCTATCCGTCGTTGATGGACGCGCTCCGGGGCGGCAAGCCGCTCAGCGCCGTCTGGCACAGCCGTGAGCGGCAGGAGCAGCTGCTCGCAACCGTGGTGCCGATACTCGAGGGCGCGCGCACGCTCGGCGCGGTGGTGGTCGGCACGGCTCTCAGCGACGAGAGGCTGACCCGCGTCAGCGAGCTGACCAGCGGGCAGATTTTGGCGCTCGCGCAGGTGAGCGACGCCGGGCTCGAGCCGCTCGCGCTCAGCAACACCGCGGACGCAGCGGCGACCGCGGCGCTCACGCGCGGGCCGATGGTGGCGGCGGCCAAGAGCGCGGTTTCCAGCGGCCGCTTCGCACAGGCGGAGCTCGGGGACGACGAGCTCTTGGCGGGCGCCGTTCCGCTGCTCGGTTACGGCGGAGGCAGCCTGGTGTTGCTGGGCGCCTCGCCCTCCGCCTCGACTAACCCCGCGGCGTTATTGACGCCGTTGTTCGGCGTCGTGGCGCTCGGCTTGTTGCTGGTGGTGGTGGGCGGCTTCTTGCTCGGCAACTACATCTCGGAGCCGATCTCCGAGCTGGAAGACGGGCTGCTCACGATCATCAACGGGCAGTCGGGGCTGAGGTTCCAGATCGAGCACGACGAGCTCGGCGGCCTGGTGTTCCGGATCAACTCGCTCTTGAACGCGCTGATGGGGGTCCCGGAGGACAACACCGACGACCAGGGCCGGCCGTCGCACGGGCCACGCGCTCAGGACTTCCAGGACGCCCTCAGCGTGGACGAGAGCGCGGTGGCGGAGCAGACGGATCCCGGTGTCAGCGTCCGGCTCGCGGCCGAGTCGGCCGACACCTACTACGAGCGGCTGTTTCGGGAGTACATCGCTGCCCGCAAGGAGCTCGGGGACCCGACCGACCACATCACGGCCGACTCCTTCCGGGAGCGGATCCGGGAGAACGAGCGCGAGATGGCGGAGAAGCACGGCCGACCGGTGCGCTTCGCGGTCCAGCTGCGGGACCGCTCGATCATCCTGAACGCGATCCCACTCGGAACCTCCGAGGCCGGCGGGGAAGCGCTGGGCGGCTGAGCTCCGCCCGGCCGCCCCTCGGCCCTGGGCGAATCCGATGCTCCCTGTGCCCGGCGATTCGCGCTATAGGTGCCCCGGAATCGCCATGGGATTGTTCGATCTGTTCTCGAAAAAGAAGGCTGACGCGCCGAAGGCGTCGGGGCGCGACACCGAGCGCCTCGGGCGCCTGGTCGCCAACAAGTTCTCGCAGAACCTCGATCGGCAGGACGCCATCGAGCAGCTGTCGAGGATGGGGACGAAGGACAGCGCCGCCGCGCTGCTCAAGCGCTTCGACTGGCAGCTCGATCCTTCGATCACCGACCAGGAGGAGAAGGAGAACTGCCTGCGCGGTATCGTCGCGGTCGGGGAAGGCGCGCTCGAGCCGGTGCGCAACTACGCCAAGAAGGCCGAGAGTCTGATGTGGCCGCTGCGTGTGCTGAAGAACATCGTGTCCGGCCAGGCGCTGACCGACGAGCTCCTGTCGATGCTCGATCAGTTCGACACGGAGTACACGCGCAACGTGGAACCCAAGCTCCAGCTCATCACCGAGCTCGCCGAGCACAAGACCGACGAGGTGCGCACCGCCCTCGAGCCGTTCCTCGAAGACGCGAGCGAACCGGTGCGCTTCGCGGCGGTGACCAGCGTATTCGCCATCGGCAGCTCCGACAGCCTGCCCGCGCTGGTCGCCGCGCTCGAGCAGGAAGAGTCGCTGCGCGTGAAGAACCGGATCGCGGAGGGCCTGGCGCAGAAGAGCTGGGAGCTACCCGAAGCGCTGCAGCCGGTCGCCGCCAAAGGCCTACCCGCCAACTATCGAGTGCAGGGCAACAAGGTCCAGGCCGGCTGAGCCAGGCCGCCCCCGGCTCAGTGGACGCCCGCGCCGCTCGCGCCACACGACACAAACGCAAACCGCCCCGCTAACACTGAGCTAGCGGGGCGGAATCTGCGCGCCGTTCGACCGGCTCTTCTACTCGCTGACGCGGTACTGCGTGGGCAGGTAGACGTTGAAGCTCACCGTCAACATCTGGTTGAAGTGAAAACGTCGATCTGCGTCGCTGATCGCGGTATCGGGGTAGTTGTTGTCCTTGCCGCCGCCCGCGGTGTCGAAGCCGCCGGTGTTCCACGAGAAGGGCAGGCCGCGCCACTCGAAGCCGAGCGCGCTCCACTTGCTCATGTAGAAGCTCAGACCGAGGCCGAACGTCGGCGCGATCGCCATCCGCGAGGCCATGTCGAAGCTCTCCGGCGTGCTGCAGGAGCCCGCCTTGCAGTCGCCGCGCTCCTTCAGACCCACGAAGGCCGGACCGCCGAAAAAGTACAGGTCCGTGTCTACGTAGATGCTCTGGAACAGGGCGATCTTGCCGCGGAACGGCACGAGGGTGATCTGCGGTGCCACCACCCAGTCCATGCCCGCGAGCTGGTCCTCGAAGTTATCTCCGAGCTGCACGGCCGTGAGTCGGCGGTTGGTGGTCGTCGGATCTTCCGTGCGCCGGACCCGGTTCACCTTCTGGATCTCGTCCGTCAAGTGCGTGGGCAGCTGGATTGCTCCGCCGTATGCGCCCCACGCGCCGAACCCGAGCCAGTCGGTGAAGTTGTAGGTGAGACGCGCGCCGAGCAGGATCGTCCGCTGATACTCGTCGAGCAGGGTGAAGGTCACCGCTGGCGCGATTTCGAAGCGCCGCTCGCGATAGAGCCGCAGGTGACGCACCGAGGATGCGCCCGCGAGCGGACCGGTCAGCAGAATCTCCTGCGCGCTCGCGCGCTCCGGGGCAGCGAGGAACGCCGCACCTGCCGCCAGAAGCGACAGCAGGCACTTGGTAATCTTGGCTTTGGTCGTGTTCATGCCTCGCCCTTCGTTCACTTCGGGAGCCGATACTCGAACGAGAACGGCAAGAAGATTGAAACCCCGACCTGCGCCTGAACGTTGTGGGTGAAGCTCGTCTTGTCCGTCCAGGTCGATTCGTCGCCTTCACGACCCGGTACGATCCGGAGGTTCTCGAGCTTGTCGTTGAACATGTAGTCGCGAACCTCGGCGACCGCGGCGAACCAGCGGTTGAAGAAGATTCGGAGGCCGATACCCGCGTTGAACGCCAGCTTGGTCTCGTACTTCGGGTTTCGGTTGTCCGGATCGATCACCGGGATGGGGCGAGTCGAGATAGCGCCCACACCACCGACGACGTAGGCGTCGTACTGGAAGATGAAGTCGCTGAAGCCGGAGAACTTTCCGAACGCGGGGACGTACGTGAAGTTGAACGCGGCGCTCCAGTCGTACTCGCTCAGAGGCACGGCGACGCGCGCCGAGCGCCTCACGAGAAAGTTGAACTCACGGTCTACGTTGAACGGATTGTAGTAATTACCGTTCACGCCAATCGCGAGTACGTTCGAGATGTAGAAGTTCAGCGCGAGCCCAGGCGCTGGGTGATTGATGAACTGGTCGTTCAGGGTGAATGACCAGTACGGGTTGAGCTCGAAGCGCGTGGACTTGATCACGAAGATCTGCTGCACGGCGTAGATATCTTCGCGCAGCGGCCTCGCAGCCTCTTTCTCCATGTCGAGGTTGGGACAGGCAGCCGGGTCGATTTTGCAGATCTCTTCGAGACCGCCTCCTTCATCGACTGCTTCTCCTTCAGCCTCGCCTTCTGTGGCTTCTCCTTCGGCACCTTCAGCAGGTGCTGCCTCGGCGGCGTCATCAGCGCCCGCGGGCTGTTCTCCTGCAGCTGCTCCGTCCGCGCCCTGCGCCCAAGCACTAGCGGGAAGGCTGCAGAGGGCTGCTACGAGGAGCCCGACGCGACATTTTTTCATCGATTCCTCTTCCGGTTTCCCCTTCACACGACCGCCTGCCAAGAGTCCGCAACTATTTGGAACTATTCAATTATTCCGCCGACCGAAAACGCCGGCGCACTATATCACGCCAAAAATCACACAATCAACTAGCAATTCTGGAAATCAATCGGCCTCCTGGCCCAGCAACGCTTCGACGAACTGATCGGCGTTGAATTCGTGCAGATCGCCAGGCCGTTCACCGAGACCGATGTATCGCACAGGTAGCCCGAGTTCGTGAGCAATTCCAAGCACGACTCCACCCTTCGCAGTGCCGTCGAGCTTGGTGAGCACGATGCCCGTCAGCGGTAACGCGTCGCGAAACTCGCGTGCCTGGGCCATCGCGTTCTGTCCATTGGTTGCGTCAATTACCAACAAGATTTCGTGAGGCGCGCCGGGAATGGCTTTTTCCGCTGTCTTGGCGATTTTCTTCATTTCCAACATCAGGTTGCTCTTCGTGTGAAGGCGACCTGCGGTGTCTGCCAAGACCACGTCTGCGTCAGTTGCCTGTGCCTGCTTGATCGCGTCGAACACCACGCTGCCGGGATCCGCGCCGTCTTTGCCGCGGATCACTTCGCAGCCGACGCGCTCGCCCCAGACGACGATTTGCTGAACTGCGGCCGCGCGAAACGTGTCGCCGGCGGCGAGCACGCAGCGCGCATTGTGACTCTGGAACTTGCTCGCGAGCTTGCCGATCGTGGTGGTCTTGCCCGCGCCGTTCACGCCGACCAAGAGCACGACGGTCGGGCGCTGCGAGAGGTCGATCGAGCCGCGCTTTCCGCCGACATCGAGGACACGCTTCGCCTCTTCGGCGAGCGCTTTCCAGACCTTGTCGGAGTCGCCGAGGTCGCCGCGCTCGAGCCCCTCGCGCACTCTCGCGAGCATGGCCTTGGAAGTTTCCACTCCCACGTCAGAGGCGAGCAGCACTTCTTCGAGCTCCGCAGCGAGCTCCGGATTGATCTCGCGCTTGCCGGCAAACAGCGCCTTGAGGCGTCCGAAGAACCCCTCTTCACCGCGGGAGCGCGAGAGACCCCGGCGAATGCTCTCGAGCTCGCTCGGAGGAGGCGGGGCAACGCTCGGACGGAGCGATTCGACGCGTTTGGCTTCGGCGGGGGGAGCCGACGGGGTCGGCTCTTTGACGGACGGTGATTCTTTTGCAGCCGGCTCCGTTGCCGTCTTCTTCTCGGCGGCAGCCGCGGCGGCAGCGCGCTCGGGCTTTCGCTCCGGCTCGCGTCGCGTCGGAAGGCGCTGCGGTGGAACGGACGGAGCCCCAGCTGCACCGCCCTTGCGAAAGAAGAGAAAGTAAGCGCCCACGAGGGCAACGAGCGCGACGACGACGAGGAGGCTAATATCCATCGAGCTACGGCGATTCCAACGCTGCGGCACTATAGGGAGCCGCGCTCTGCCACGTCAACCACGGGGGACACTTCCGATGGAAGTCTCGGCGAGGTCCGAGCTCGATCATCTCGATGTGGCCACGGGACGCTCTCAGCGATCCGGTGGTTCCAGAGCTCGGACAGCGGCTTCGCGGTCTGCGTCCACCGGGTCGGGGCCGTAGGCGGCGCCCTCGACGGCCCGTGCCCAAACGGCCACGTCCGGACGCTGCGCCCCGGCCGCGTGGCGGGCAACGTCACCCGGCGTCGGCTCGGTTTCACCCGAGCGCAGCCCCGACAGCTCGAGCATCCGATTGAGCACCGCGCGACGGCGTGTGACGAGCGCCACGGACAGAACGCCGGGCGGCGGCGCGTCGTGACTGAGAGAGGCGTGCCACGGTGCCGACACGTGC
>JALYWZ010000349.1 GCA_030852505.1 Myxococcota bacterium
GTTCGCACACGAAGCCGAGGGCGCGTCGCGTGCAGAGCCGGTCGTTCCAGCGCCAGTCCGCTTCCGAGTCGAACCCGCCGCAGTCTTCGTCGGTCGCGTTCGCACTGTTGGGGCGGCCCGGGGCAAAATCATGGAAGCGCCCGGGCACCGGATCGCCGCCGCCGAACAACGTGCCCTGGAAGAACTGCACGGCGTTCAGCCCCTGACCCCAGACCCAGCGCGTTTCGCGCGCGATGTCGTTGGCGCCGTTCCAGACCATGCCTTCGGTCACTCCGGCCTCCGCGATGCGCTCCTGGATCCAGCCCTTCACGAACTGATTTTCGGCGGATGATTCGATGTGCGCGAGCTCGAGGGGGATCGGGAGCCCGAGCGTCGTAGCCGCGGCCGCGCAATCGGCGGAGGCGTCGGCGTAGTCGCGTTGGGCCGTGGCATCCGGGTGGATGCACAAAAGGTAAAGCCGGTCCTCGTGCAGCTGGGCGATGCAGCCGTCTGGACACACGCCGCCCTCGTCCACCTCGGTGTCGCAATCGTTGCTGCGCCCGTCGCAGATCTCGGCAGCGGGCACGCAACACGCAGAGCCGGTACCGCCGGAGCCGCCCTGCCCATCGCAGCCTGTCACCGCCGTGCCGCAGCCGCTCGTGTCGAACGTGCAGCCCGTGGTGCAGGCGAGCTTGCCGGGCTCGAATCCGACCGTTTCGCAGGTGTAGCCTTGGAGGTCGGCGCCGTCGCAGCTCTCGGCGCCGTCGGCGGCGCCGTCGCCGCACACTGCCCGGTGCAAGGTGCAATCCGACGCGTCCAACGTGCACATGGTCGTGCAGCGCAGCGTCCCGGACGCCTGACCCAGGAGGCTCTGGCAGCTCTGCGAACGCAAGTTGAGCCCGTCGCAGAGCTCGGCCTCTTCGACAGAACCGTTGCCGCACACCGCGACGGGAGTCGTGCTGGTGCAACCGTCCGTGTCGAGCTGGCACGTGGCCGTGCAGCTCAGCGTTCCCCCTTCGTAGCCGAGGATCTCGCAGGTCGCCTGGCGCAGATCAGCGCCGTCGCAGCCCTCCTTTTCGGGATCGACGACTCCGTCGCCGCAGAAGGACGACCGGACTTCGCACCCGGTGTTGTCCAGCTTGCAGTTCACGCAAGTGAGTAGCCCGGTACCTTGCCCCAACGACTCGCAGCTCGCGCCGCGCAGATCGGCGCCGTCGCAGCCCTCGGCCCCCTCGGCGACTCCGTTACCGCACGCGGGGTGTGGATCGCCGAGGGGTGGCTGCCCGGCGTTGCCCGCGGACGCACCGGCGGTGCTGGTCGGCTGGGTTTGGCTCAGAAAATAGTCGTCGGTGGGCGGGCACCCGGGCAGGGCAGCCGCCCCGGCCAACAAGACCCAGAACTGACGCGGGCGAAGCAAGGGATCCACGAGTGAAGCGTCCATCTTGATAGTACCCGGAGGACTCGCAAGCGGCGCACGCCCCTCGGGAGCGGGCCCGGACGGGATTTTTCGAGCCCGGGCGCGAGACCACGCGCGATTGGCGCGTCTAGATACGAGACATTGCTGCTGGTTTTGGGAATTTAGTGTCAGAAGACAGCGCGCCGCTCCTGTGACCCGCGCTCGCGACGGCGTAGGATCCGCTCCGTAGCTCCTCGACGATCGACGGCCCTCGCGGCCGCCAGCCGAGCAGTCGTTCGGCGCGCGCGGCGCTGAACTCCTGATCGAGCGCCAGCGCATCGGCGAACGCGCCGAGCTCGACACGCGCCTCTGAAAGCGGCCAGGACACGACGCGTTCCGCCGCACCCGCCCCGGCGCTCGCGGCACGGGCGATCTCGCGGACCCGGAAGGCGGCGTCGTGAACCCCGATCAGCACCGCGCCGGCCGGTGCGCGCTCGAGAGTGCGCACGTAGAGGTCGGCCAGGTCGTCCACCCACACGGTGGCCCAGCGGTTTTCACCCGTGCCGACGAAGCGCGCAGCCCCGGCTGCGGCCAGCGACGCGCTGAACATCGACGGGATCCCGCCATTTCTGCCGTAGACGATGCCGGGACGCACCACCAGACCGCGGACGCCGGGAGTCGTGAGCACGCGACGCTCGACCGGCACGCGAAAGGCCACGAGCTCGGCGGGCTCGAGCGGGCTGTCCTCGTCCCCGCGGCCCTGGGTGTTGCCGTGAACCCAGACGCCGCTCGTGTAGAGGAACGTCTTGCCGCTCCCGCGCAGGCGCTCGAGGATCGCGTCGACGGCCGGCGCGTCGAGATCCTCGCGGTTGGACGTCGCCATCCACACCACGCCGTCGGCCAAGCTCGCGAGCTCGGCCAGGCGCGCCGTGTCGGAGAGCTCGCCGCGGACCGGCGTGACGCCTTGCGCGGCGAGTCGTGACTGACTGTGTTCGGAACGTGCGAGCGCGGTCAGCGTGTGCCCCGCGCGCGTGAGGTGCTCGGTGGTGACCGAGCCGATGTACCCAGTGGCTCCAGTGACGAAGAGGTTCATGCCCTTCGTCTACAGCGTTCACGGTTGACCGATAATCGGTCGGAATGTGAACATATAGTTCATAAAAATGAACAATCTCGGGACGCTCCAGGATCTGGCCGTTTTCGTGGCCGTCGCCGAAACGCAGGGGTTTTCGGCGGCTGCCAAGCGGCTCGCCGTTTCGAAGGCGATGGTGAGCGTGGCCGTTTCGCGTCTCGAAGCCGGGCTCGGGGTGCGGCTCTTCCAGCGCACCACGCGGCGTCTGTCGCTGACCGAGGCGGGGCAGGCCGCCTTGCCGCACGCGCAGCGCGCGCTGTTCGCCGCCCGGGACGCGGAGGAGTCGGCCACGCAAACCCAGCTTTTGCCGCGGGGCGTGCTGCGCGTCAACGCGCCGATGTCGTTCGGGTTGTTGCACGTGGTGCCGGCGCTCGGCGCCTTCGCGCAGAAGTTTTCGGAGGTGCGCGTCGATCTGGTGCTCGACGATCGCGTGCTCGATTTCGTCGAGGGTGGCTTCGATCTCGCGCTCCGGGTCGGCACGCTCGCCGATTCGAGCTTGATCGCACACCGGCTCGCGAGCGGTAGCAACGTGATCGCGGCCCACCCGTCCTACCTGAAGCGGGCTGGCACTCCGAAAAAGCCCTCGGAGCTCGCCGACCACGCTGCTCTGATCTATTCGCTCTCTCCCACCGGGGCCCGCTGGGCCTTCACTCGTGGCTCGAAGACGGAGACGATCGCGGTGCGCGGGCCGCTGCGCGTCAACAACAGCCTCGCGCTGCATCAGGCCTTGCTGCAAGGCCTCGGGCTCGCGCGCGTTCCTCGCTTCGTGGTCGGGGAAGATCTCGCGAAAGGCCGGCTCGTCCAGCTGCTCTCCGAGTGGCAGCTGCCCGAGTACGGCATCTTCGCGCTGACGGCCGACCGCGAGCTCTTGCCGCGCAAGACCCGCGCCTTCATCGACTTTTTCCGGGAGCGCCTGGGAGAACCGCCGTATTGGGAGCGCGCCATTCTCAGGGGCGGCACGCTCCGCCCCTCCCCTAGCGCGGGCGGCTCGACCAAACCTCGACGCCGTCACCGCTGACGACGGCGAGGTCGTTGCGGCCGTCGCGATTCAGGTCGCCGACGGCGTGGGAACGCACCGAGAGGCCGATCGCGTAGCGTTGCTTGCAGCGGAACGTGCCGTCGCCGTTGCCGAAGGCGATCGTGACACCGGATGGGTCGCCGAAGCTCGTCGAAACGAGATCCGAAATGCCGTCCAAGTCCATATCGACCACGCTGAAGTCGCCGCCGAGCCCCGCGTGGCCGAGCGTGCGCTCGAAGTTGCCCTGGCTCGTCCCGAAGAAGATGCTGAGGCCGAGCTGGTTCGAAATCAGGACGTCCTCGTTCCCGTCGTGATCCAGATCGCCGTGGGTAAGCTGGGAAGCGCGTTCTCCGCCCGCATACTCGAACGCCTCGTGGAACGCGCCCGTCCCGTCTCCGAGCAAGAGCGTCCAGCTCAAGGCCCCCAGGCTGGTGACGGCGACGTCTGGAAATGCATCGCGGTTGGCGTCGAGCACCGCGATCTGCGTGGTGTCTCGACCGAGCTGCACGCGCGACGGTGCTTCGAAGCTGCCGTCGCCCTTGCCGAGCAGGACCTGGATGGCTTGTCCGATTTGATCCGCGACCACCACGTCGAGCGCGCCGTCCCGGTTCAAATCGCCGACGTCGAGCTCTCGTGGGTCGAGGCCGGCCTCGTAGCTCACCATCGGCGAGAGCTCACCGCTGCTGGACCCGAGCAGCACGCCGATCCCGGCGCTCGACGCGAGCGGCAGTAGCAGATCCGGCCAGCCGTCAGCGTTCAGATCTGCGGTGCGCAGCGCACCTGCCGGGGCCTCGGTCGGGTATTGAACGGGAGAAGCGAGCGTGCCGTCGCCCTCGTTGAAGAGCAGGCTCACCGAGCTCTGGCGCGAGGAATCCAAGTTCACGGTCGCGACGTCCGGCGCAGCGCTGGCGCCGAAGTTCCCGACGACCAGGCTGGCGGGGACGATGCCGGTTTCGAAAAGCCGGCTGTACCCAAACGAGCCCTCACCGCGGCCTGGATAAACGACCACCGAGGTGCCTGCGCTGGTCATCACGTCGCGATCGCCGTCACCATTCCAGTCCGCGAGGCCCACCAGCGTCTGCCCGAAGAGCGCGGGGCTCGACACTTCGGACAGAAAGCTGCCGTCGCCGCGGGCGAGGAAAGGGCTCCACGGCGCAGCAATCAGATCCAGCAGCGCGTCGCCGTTCACGTCTGCGAGTTGCAGCGGCCCGGCGCAGCCATCCGCGAGGAGATACCGCGATCCCGCCACCAGCCCGCCCATGCCGTCTCCCTGGAACAATTGGACGCCGCTCTCGGGTACCGCAGACGCACCGCAAGCGAACGCCACGGCGACGTCCGTGTAGCCGTCGCTATCGAAGTCGCTCGCTTCCAAGGACGTGAAGTCGTCGGCAGCCGAGAAGACCCGCGGCGCGCCGAACTTTCCGCCGCCTTGGTTGTACAACACGGTGATCGAGGTGTCGTCGAGCACCACCAGGTCGAGCACGCCGTCCGCGTCGACGTCGGCGGCCTCGATGTCTTCCACGGCGCCTCCCTCCCAGGGCTGCCCTGCCACGACGAACGTCCCATCGCGCTTGCCGGAGAGGACGTGCAGCGAGCCGACGTCGATCCCAGCGTTCGCCACCAGGCCCACCACGGCTAGATCCACGCTGCCGTCGCCATCGAAGTCGCCGCTGGTGAGCGCGATGTTCACGCCAGGGAGCGAATATTCGGTGGCCGGTCCGAATGTGCCGTCTGGTCTTCCGAGCAGAACGCTCACGCTCGTGGAAGCCGGGCTCACGAGCGCCAGATCCGCCGTGCCGTTCCAGTCGAAGTCGGAGGCCACGATCACGCTCGGGGAGAAGCCGGAGCGCTGCCCGTCCTCGAGCCCGGTCGGATAGACGACGCCGGCCGCAAACGTGCCGTCGCCGTTGCCGAGCAACAGGCTGAGGCTGCCGTCCAGGTTGGCGCCGGCCAGATCCAGACGACCGTCCCCGTTGAAGTCGCGGCTGACGCTCGCGACCACGCCGCCTCCGGCCTCGTTGGCGAGGGGGCCAGCGAGCACGGTGGTCAGGGCGGCATCGCAGCTCGACAGGCCGGCTCCCGCGCCGCCGCTCCCGCCTGCAGCGGCTCCGCCCGCCGAGACCATTCCGCCGAAGCCTGCGCTGGGAGACACCACCGGGGAGCCTCCGGTTGGAGCCTGGCCGCCGGTCGTGGGCATGCCTCCGGTTGCTGCGGTTCCGCCCGTGGTCACGCCTCCCGTAGCC
>JALYWZ010000350.1 GCA_030852505.1 Myxococcota bacterium
ACCGACGGCGTTTGCAACGGCGGTGGTCAATGCCGCGTCCCTGCCGTGGGTACGGCTTGCGGAGCGGCGACCTGCGACGGCAACAGCTTCACGCCGGCCGGCTCGTGTGACGGCGCTTCATCGTGCGTCTCGGGAGCTCCCCGGAACTGCGCAGGGAACCTGACCTGCGCCTCGAGCAGCGCGTGCCGCGAGTCGTGCAGCGCGGACTCGCACTGCGTCGCGGGGTACCACTGCGCCAGCGGCAAGTGCGAACCGTTCAAGGACCAGGGGAGTCAGTGCTCCACGGGCGCAGAATGCAGCAGCGGGTCGTGTCGCGACGGAGTGTGCTGCCAGAGCGCGTGCAGCCTCGCATGTCAGGCTTGCTCGGCCGCGACCACCGGGCTCGCCGACGGCGTGTGCGGCGCGCGCGCGAGCTCGACGAGCAAACCGTGCAGCGTGGGGGGAACCACCAGCTGCATCGACGTCACGAGCAACGTGAACCACTGCGGAGCCTGCGGCAGCGTCTGCAACGGCTCCTCGTTGCCCGGGACCGCGCCGGTTTGCAGCGCTTCGACGTGCAGCATCTCTTGTCCGGCCGGCACTTTGGGTGACGGCTCGAACGTTTGCATCCCGGTGACGACCGTGGCTGCCGGGCAGGGCTTCGCCTGCGGTCTGCTCACGGACGGTCACGTGAAATGCTGGGGCAACACCGCCAACCTGGGGCTGAGTCCGTCGTCGCTGAACAACGTGCTTTTCAAGTCGATCACGGCGGCGCTGAACTACGCGTGCGGTATCCGCGACAACGGGGCAGCGTTCTGCTGGGGGAACGACGCGCCGACCGCGAAGTCGGGCACGTTCTATTCGATCGCCGCCGGCGAGACGCACGTTTGCGGCATCAAGGCCAATCGCAACCTCGACTGCTGGGGCGGCGGCGACGGCACCGATAGCTTCCCGACGGGGACGTACAAGTGGGTAGCGTCCGGTGCCGACTTCAGCTGCGCCATCGTGCAGGGCGGAAACCTCAACGGTCGTGGCACGTGTTGGGGTGCCGGCACGCAGGTGTTGAACAACTTCCCCTCGACCAACAGCACTCAGACGTATCTGCAGTTGTGGGGAACCGGGCTCGGCGGCTGGGGGATGCGCTCGGACGGCACGATCAGCAACTGGGGCCAGATCCTGTTCAACCCGCCGAGCGACGCGGTCTTCAAAGCGCTGAGTCATGGCCCGTCGGCGAACCGCTGCGGCATCCTGTCGAGCAGCAGCTTGACGTGTTGGGGCACCCCGGGCAGTGAGGCAATCGTTGCCCCGTCGGGCACCTTCAAGGCGGTCGGCATGGGCGCCGGCTTCGCGTGCGGCGTGAAGACGAACGGCTCGATGACCTGCTGGGGCTCGAACGACGCCGGGCAAGCGCCGACCAGCGTCTCCGGGACTTTCCAGGGGTACTGGTGATACCGGCGTAGGATCGCTAGGGCTTGTTGATGATCGTCTTCCCGGTCTGCGGCGGGATCGGGAAGCTCACGGGAGGCAGCAAGCTCTGCCCGACGCCCAGGCCCGAGACGCCGCCGGACACGATGAAGGTCATGAGCTCCGAGCTCGAGACGTCGATCGGCTCGACCAGCTCGCGCGGCGCCACCACCAGGTTGCCGGCGAAGTTGTACGACTGCGGCAGATAGACCGCGACGTGATCGTGGTAGCCGAGCTGGGCCAGGCTCTCGCGCGTCACGAAACCCAGGAATTTGATGCCGCTGCCCTTGGCCATGTAGAGCAGCACCGGTCGATCGAAGCTCTTGCGATCGCCCACGAACGCGCCGATCAAATCCTTGATCGACGTGTACACGAGCTTCACGAGCGGCACCTTCTTCAGCAGCGCCTCGGTCGTGTCGAACACGCTCTTGCCGACCACGTTCGAGGTCAAGAACCCGGCCAGCGTGATCAGCGCCAGCACGATCAGGATCCCGAGCCCCGGGATTCCCACGGGCAAGATCTGATCGAAGAGCGAGAGCAGGTAGTAGACGATGTAGAAGGTGAGGGCGAGCGGCGCGGTCACCAGCGCGCCGCGCAGGAAATAACGCGGGATGCGGCGCCAGAGCTGTTTACCCTTCATCGGCCCTCGCATAGCTCCCGAGCAAGCGCACGGTCGAGCAGCTCTGCTTGAGCCGTTCGATGGCGCGCGCGACCTCCGGGTCGTTCCGGTGACCCATGACGTCCGTGAAGAACACGTACTCCCAGCGCCGGCCGAGCGCTGGGCGCGACTCGATGCGCGTCAGGTTCAGCCCCTCGTCGTCGAAGATCTCGAGCACCTTGCGGAGCTCGCCGCGCGCGTGCTTGGTCGAGAACACGAGGCTCGTCTTGTCGCGGCCCGTGCGCGGACCGTCGCTCTTGGCCAGCACCAAGAAGCGCGTGGCGTTGCCGGCGCGGTCCTGCACACCCGCGCGGATCACCGGAACCCCGTAGATTTCCGCGGAGAGCGCGCTGCCGATGGCGACGGCGCCGTCGTCCTTGGCCGCCTCTTGTACGGCAGCCGTGGTGGACGAGCTGCTGATGACCTCGGCGCCCGGCAGCTCGCGCGCGAGGAAGCCTCGACACTGCCCGAGCGGCTGCGGATGCGAGTAGACGCGGCGCACCTTCGAAAGGTCCGGCTCGCGGCCGATCACGCACAGAGACACGTCGATGATCAGCTCGCCGCGGATCGACACGTCGTTCTCGAGCAACCCGTCGAGCGTCGCGGTGACTCCGCCCTCGGTCGAGTTTTCGATCGGCGCGACGCCGTAGTTCACGAGGCCCCGCGCGACCTGATCGATGACGTTGCCGATCGTCGGGAAGTCCACGCAGCGCGCCCCGAGCCCGAACGCTTCGAGCGCTGCGATGTGCGAGTACGTCCCGGGAGGGCCCATGTACGCCACCGTCTGCGGCTGCTCGAGCGACAGGCAGGCGCTGACGATCGAGCGGAAGATCGCGCGCACGCTCTCTTTCGGCAGCGCGCGGCTCGGGTGCGCGCTGGCGCGCTCCTCGACCCGCTCGAGTACCTGGCGTTCGCGCTCGGGGTCGTGCGCGGGCAGGTTCGCGTCGCGCTTGGCAACGGCTGCCTGACGCGCGAGATCGGCGCGCCGCTCGAGCAAGTCGAGGATCTCGGCGTCTACCGCGTCGATCTGCTGGCGGACGTCCTCCAAAGCCATGATTCTTGAGGGGTGACGGTTCCCGGACCCGGGGATCTGTAGCACGGTCCTTCGCTCGAGCGGCAGGCGCCGATCGGCGAGGCTAGCGGCCTTTCTCGATCACGGCACGGATCACGCTGGCCGCGTGAGCACGCGCGTAGTCTTTCCACCCGAGCAGCTCGCTCGTGCCCTCGACCACCGCGGTCCACGGATCGGGCTCGCGCTCGAGCACTCGCACGATCTGAACGGCGCGCTCGAGCGGCATGCGCTCGCGCACTGCGCGCGGTAGCCCCGCGTGCAGCACTCCCGCGCAGCTCTGGATGGCCACGGCGAGCTGCTGCTCGCTGCGCGGCGTCTCCCGGATCGCGCTGTGCGCGCGGCTCACCACGTGAGCCACCCGCAACATCTGCGGCGGCGTGGTGCCGCCGAGCGCGAAGGCCGCCCAGGTGCGGGAGATGGTCGCCTGATCGAGCGCATCGACCTCACCGCGGCCGAGCCGCTCCGAGAGCCAATCGACGAGAGCTTGCGCTGCGCGGGCCCACTCTGCCGCCGGTGGGGGAAGCGAGTCCCGAAGCCGCTGGATGTCGACCTCGGCCTGCTCGGTGGTCTCGGGCAGGTCCGTATCGCGCTCGAGCGCTTCGAGCTCGCCCGTGCGTGGCCGGAAGGGCGTCACGCTCTGTACCGGATCGGCCGGGAAAGCCGGCGAAGCTTCCGCAAAGAGCGGCCAGGTGTTGCCGAGAGCGCCGGACCCGCCCGCCGGGGGCTTTCCCCCGCCGCGTGTCGGGCCCGAGCTCACGAAAGGACTTCCGTCAACGCCTGGAGCTTGAGCGCCATGCCCATGTCTCCTTCGACCGTCAGCCGCCCGCTGAAGAACAGCTGCTGTCCGGCGGCGCGACCTTCGAACAGATCGACGAAGTCCGAAGCGGACATGCGGATCGTACACGGCGCGGCGCCATCGCCTTCGGTCACGCCGATCTGATCCGTCAGGTTCATGATGAACGTGCCGCCTCCATCCCCCTGAATGTCGAAGCGGAACACTCCGCCGATGGTGCTGGCTTGCGCCTTTCGTTCCGAAAGCTTCTGGCCGAGCTCGAGCATCTTCTCGCGGGCGGTGGTCATGCCCACCTTCCTACCACTCTCGGCGTTTCGGCGGATCAGAATGCCGGAGCGGGCAGCGGAGCTGCTTCGGCTGGTGGCGCCGCAGCGGGAGGCGCGCTCTCGGGCGGTGGAGCAGCCTGCGCCGCGGCGGGCGTGGCTTCTACCGATGCGGGTTTGGTCTCGGGCGCATCGGCCAACTTGCGCTCCGGCGCCGCCTGCGCCGCTGGCGGCGGCGCGCTGTCGATCGGGCGCTCCGTCACGATCACGCAGCCGGACACCGACCACGCCAGCATTAGCCGGCGAAACCAAATAACCGCCATGCCGCCGAGCTTACACCACCAGTGCGCGACTGGCTTGCTTGCCAGAGCGCCCCCGCCGGAGTGTGGCGGGGGCTCCCGGGACGATGCTCACTTCTGTGTGATCTTCACGAAGTAGGGCTGATCGCAGACCGCGCGGGTGCTGACCAACGCGAGCGAGCCCTGAACGTTGACACTGAAAATCGAGATGTTGTCGGACCCCGAGTTGGCCGCGACCAGGACCTCGCCGTCCCCAGAGAACGCGATGTCGCGCGTCTGATTGCCGCCCGCCGCAATCGTCGGAGACGCGAGCGGGGTCAGGCGACCCGCGCTGCCGCCGCTCTGCGCGATCGAGAAGATCGCGATCGAGCCCGGCGTGGAGCCGTCGAGCGGGCTCGCGACGTACAGGTAACTACCGTTCTCGCTGATCTGAATCGCCGCGCTGAACATGTCGCCCGTGTACCCGGCCGGCCGGGGGATGGCGATGGTCTCGTCGTGGACGATCGAGCCGTCTGCGTCGTCGAACGCAAAGTAGCTGATCGATCCGTCCGTCTCGTTGACGCTGTACAGCCAGTTGCCGTTCGGGTGGACCGCCACGCGCCGCGGACCGGTGTCGGCATCGAGCTCGGCCGGAGCGTCGGCGAGGATCAGATCGCCGTCTTCTTCGATCACGTACACCGCGACCTCGTCGGAGTCCGTGTAAGGGACGATCAGGAAGTTGTCGAGCTGCGTCACGTACGCGTGGTGGGGGCCCGTGCCGTTGCTCGCGTCGTCGAGCAGCTCACCCACGTCGCCGTCGTTCGCGATGTCGAAGGTGTACACGTTGTCGGACGCGTCGTTCGCGACGTACAGGCGCTCGCCGGCGCTGTCGACCATGATCGACTGCGTGCTCGGGTTCACGCCGGACGTGCCGCCCGCACCACCTGCGCCGTCATCGGGATCGAAAGGCACGTCGATGCTGTCGCGCTCGTCGAGCGCACCCGTCACCAGGTTCACTCCGAAGGTCGTGATCAGGCCCTCGGACTTGTGCGTCACGTACAGCCGATCGTCGTGAAGGTCGCCTGCGCTGAGCGCCGAGCCCGCGGTCGCCGTCGGGCCGGGCGTCAGCACGTTGGTGCCGCGAGCCAGGGAATAAGCCTGGATCGTGCCGTTGGTGTCGGCGCAGCCCACGTAAATCAGGTAATCGCCCGTAAGCTCGGCCGCGCCGCCTTCGCCGCCCGCGCCGGCC
>JALYWZ010001101.1 GCA_030852505.1 Myxococcota bacterium
GCATCGCGATCGCGAGCGACCCTCCGCTCGCCGAAGCCACGGACAACGAGCCCGACAGCGTCTCGGGGGCGCGCCTCGTGCACCCCTCGCGGCGTGCTCCGTCGGTCACGGCGTCGTTCCATCCGGTGGTGCCGGACATCGCCTCGGCCCGGCCCATGCCTCGCCAAGCGTTCTCGCCGATCAACGTGTTGCCGCTGGCTAGCCTCGTGCTGTCGACCATGGGTATCGGGTTCTTGATGTTCGGGGGCTCGCCCTCGGCCGAAGCCACGACCGCCTCGCGCGCCGAACCAGCTGCGGCGGCTGCGCCCGCGCCCGAGCCGGTGATCGCAAAGGCCGCTGAGCGCGGCACTCCCGCGAAGCCCGAGCACACGAAGCAGCCCGCCGCGCCGGCGCTCGCTGCTGCGGCTCCCAAGAAGGTGGAGGAGCTGCCGGTCGCGGCCGCGCCCGCCGCCGTCGAAGCAGCCGACACCGTCAAGGTCGAGCTCACCGTCTACCCGTACGACTCCGCCGTCGGTTACCTCGGCATCATGCAGAAGGGCGGCCCGACCTACGCGTTCGACGTGCCGAAGGGCAAATCGATCGCGGTCGAGGTGGCGCACAAGGGCTACGGAACGCGCAAGGTCACGCTGGACGGCACGCAGAGCAAGCTCTGGATCGGCCTGCGTAAGTCCAAGGCGGAGTGACCGCGCTCACGCGGCCGGCAGCGCCAGCGCCGACAAGTAGGCGTCGCGCACGGTCGCCGTGACCAGCTCGTACTGAGCGAGCAGCTGCTCGGCGGCGGAGCGCCCGGGCTCGTCGGACAAACCCATGCGCCGCGACAGCTCCGAAAGGCCTGGCGCACGGGTATCGATCACCGACGCGCTCTGGCCCGTGAGCACGTGGATCCGCTGCTCGAGCCGGCGCAAGAAGCGGTAGCCCTCGCGCAGCGCGTCGAAGCGCTGGCGCTCGATCTCGCCGATCGCGAACAACGCTTCGAGCGCCGCCCCGGTGTCGGTGGTGCGCACGCGCTGGTCTGCACCGTGGCGCATCTGCAGCCACTGCACGCAGAACTCCACGTCGAGCAAGCCGCCCTTGCCCGTCTTCAGATCGTAGCGACCGGGGCGCTCGCGTCCGAGCTCGTGCTGCATGCGCAGCCGCATGCGGTGGAGCTCTGCCACGTCGGGGGCGCCGCCCTCGTACGCCGCCTCTTCAGCGATCACGATCGCGCGCTGCCCGAGCTCAGGATCGCCCGCGCAGAAGCGCGCGCGCAAGAGCGCCTGCCGTTCCCAGGGAGCGCCCGACGAGCTCACGCTCGGTCCGATCAGCTCGTCTCCGGGCAAGGCGAGCCCGTGGTAACGCGCGAACGCGCCGAGCGACGTCACGAGCATCCCCTGCGAGCCCGACGGACGTAGCCGCGTGTCGAGCTCGTAGCCGGGGCCCGCTGCGCTCGGCTCGGAGAGCAGGCGGATGATGCGCTGGGCCAGCCGCGAGAAGTAGCTCGGGGCCTCGACACGGCTGGGCGCCGCGTCGGGGTCGAACACGAAGATCACGTCGAGATCCGAGCCGTAGCCGAGCTCGCGCCCGCCGAGCTTGCCGAGCGCGAGCAGCGCGAGGCCGCGCGGCTCGGGCCCGAGCACGCGGCGAGCAGTGTGGTCGAGCTCCGCCTCCGCGAGCTGCGATAAGAGCCGCGTGGTCTCGCGGATCCCGATGCTGCCCGCGAGATCGGCGACGGCGAGCTCGACCGTGACGCGCCGCTTGGCGACGCGCAGCGCTGTCACGAACGCTTGCTGCGCCTCGTCGTCGGCAGCTTCGGGGCCGAGCGCGGCGAGGTGCGTCTCGAGCTCGAGGTCGACGGCCGGCCGCGGCTCGCTGACGGCGCCGCCGCCGAACAAAACCACGTCGGACAGATCCGGCCGCGCCACGATCGCGTCGCCGACGAAGCTCGACGAGCCGAGCACCGTGACGAAGCGCGACAGCGCGTGAGGATCGTCGGCAAGCGCACCGACGTAGGGCGAAGCGTCGGCGAAGCGGCCGAAGAACGCGCGCAGGTAGCGCGCGGCTTGTTCGGGATCGGGGCTCTCGGAGAGCGCCTCGAGCACGGC
>JALYWZ010001102.1 GCA_030852505.1 Myxococcota bacterium
CGGCAGAGCGCCCGGCACGGCTTGCCCCCGCGAACGACGACGCGCGCGCGATCGCCGGAGACCTCGAGGCGGTGCTCGAGCACGAGCTCGGACCGAGACGCGAGCGGCGACCGATCGCGGAGCTCGACGGCGGCCACGTAGCGCTTCTCGACGCGACCGCTCTCGAAGTCCGCCGCGACGCGCGGGTTGAGCTCCGCGTTCTTCACGAACGCGAGCACCCCCGACGTCCCGAGGTCGAGCCGCTGGTGAACGCCGAGGTACGAAGCCTCGCCGCGCGCCTCGAGCACCCGCGCGAGCCGCGACACCACGTCGTGATCGGGCAACCCGGCGCCGTGCACCGAAAGCCCGCTCGGCTTGTCGACGACCAAGAGGTCGCCGCTATTTTCGAGGATCCGCTCGCCGAGCCAGGGTGCGAACACCCCGGACAGCGCCCGGATCACTTCGCTTTCTTGCCCGTCGGCTGCGCCTTGGGCTTGACGTTGCCGCCGCCGCGCTTGACGGCGCCGCGCACCGTCACGAGAGAGTTGCGCGAGCCGGGGATGCCGCCGCGGATCAAGATCAGGTTCTCTTCCGGGAGCACCTTGACGATCTTCTGGTTCAGCACGCTGAAGGTCTCGTTGCCCGACTGACCCGGCATCTTCGTGCCGAGCTTCACGCGACCGGGCGTCATGCGCGTGCCGATCGAGCCACCGTGGCGGCGGTACTCGTGCGTACCGTGCGTCTGCACGTGACCGGCGAAGTTGTAGCGCCGAACCACGCCGGTGAAGCCGCGACCGCGCGACACGCCCTGCACGTCGACGAACTGGCCTTCCTTGAACACGTCCTCGAGCTTCAGCTCCTTGCCGACCTCGACGCCCGCGGCGTACTCCGCCGTGCAGCGGATCTCGCGCAGCGTGCGGCGCGCCGGGAGGCTCGCCTTGGCGAAGAAGCCCGCCTGGGCCTTCGACAGGTGCTTCTGGTCCTCTTCACCGACGGCGAGGATCAGCGCGTTGTAGCCGTCCTTCTCCTGGGTGCGCTTGCCGACCACGACCGGCTTGGATTCGACGACCGTGCAGGCGATCACCGAACCGTCTTGGGCGAAGACCTGAGTCATGCCGAGCTTGCGACCGATTACGCCAGGATACTGGTTCATGAAACGTGTCCTCGTCGTGCGACCGTGCCCTCCCTCGGCTGTGCCGGGGAGCAGCGCGGGATAGCTTTAGGGAGGGGCGGATTAGCGTCAGATGCCCGCGCCGTCAAGCGATGCACCCCCCGCGGAGCCCCGAAATCGGAGCCCCGAAATCGGAGCCCCGAAATCGGAGCCCCGAAATCGACCGCTTGTGGCCCCGGGGGGCCCGCCGGCGCTTGACGGGGGAGCGAAGGGAGGCATAATCGCGCGCCCCTTTTCGAGCCCGATAGAGGACCCCATGGCAGCCACGCTCTCCAAGATCAATGCTCTCGAAGCCCCTGGGCTCCGCGAAAACCTCCCTGATTTCCGCGTCGGTGACACCGTCGCCGTCCACTACAAGATCGTCGAGGGCGACAAGGAGCGCGTGCAGGTGTTCCGCGGCGTCGTGATCAAGCGCCACCGGGCGGGAGTCCGCTCCACGTTCACGGTCCGCAAGGTCAGCTTCAACGTCGGCGTCGAGCGCGTGTTCTTGATGCATTCGCCCCGTCTCGAGCAGATCGACGTGGTCTCGCGCGGCGTCGTGCGCCGGGCGCGTCTCTTCTACCTCCGCGATCTGTCCGGCAAGGCCGCCCGCGTCCAGGACGAAAAAGACCGCTGATCGGCGCCGGCCCGCGGGCCCTGCGCCGCTCGGTACTTTCCTCGGTACTTTCGCAGCGATCTCGCTCGGGTGTCGAACCCGAGCGGCAATCCGTTCGCGAGGCGATGGCGCTTGCCCTTCCTCGTAAGAGAGGCGATGCTCGCGAGTCGGAATTACCCCAATGATCGCTTGTGCGCGCTGCGGCGCCGCCAACGAACTGAGCAGCAAGTTCTGCCCCTCGTGCGGAGCGTCCCTCGCGGGCGCTGGCAGCGCGAAGGCGAGTGACCCCGGCGCGCCCCCACTTCCCCCGCTGCCACCCCCCGGTGGTCCGC
>JALYWZ010000351.1 GCA_030852505.1 Myxococcota bacterium
GTGCCGACGGCGCGTACATCGGCGGGCCGCTCGGCAGCGTCTGCGCGCGGCTCGGATAATTACGGCCGCTGCCGTGTGGCACCGTGCGTGCCCCGCGGTTCGGGTCCTGCGGCACCACCTGGGGCGGGCCCTGGACGACGCCGAACTCGGGCGCCGTGGGGTTGCCGGGTGCAGGCGCCATGAACTCCGGAGAGCGCTCGGTGGGCTGCGGGCGGCCGAGCGCCCGGTGGTTGTACAGCATGCCCTCGGGCGTGGCCTGGATCGCCTGAGCGAACTCGTTCATCGACTCGTAGCGCTCGTCCGGATTCTTCGCGAGCGCCTTCATCACCACGGCCTGGAGCTGCGGTGAGATCGCGAGCTCGGGCAGCACCGAGGACATGGCCGGCGGCATCTCGCTCGCGTGCTTCGAGAGCACCCCGAGGAACGTCTCGTCGGTGAACGGGACGGAGCCCGTGAACATCTCGTACATCAAGATGCCGAGCGCGTAGACGTCGGTGCGGTGGTCCGCGCGGCGCCCCGCAGCCTGCTCCGGCGCCATGTACTCCGGCGTGCCGAAAATCATGCCCGTGCGCGTCAGCCGGCGGCGCTGCGAGCCCGCGGCGTCCTCGTTGCTGCGGAGCTGCGCGATCCCGAAGTCCACGATCTTGACGGCTTCTTCACCCTCCTGGGTGCGCTGCAAGAATACGTTTTCGGGCTTCAGATCGCGGTGGACCACGCCCTTCGAGTGCGCGGCCTGGAGCCCGCGGCAGACCTCGAGCGCGATCCGCACGCCCATGGTCGGCTCGATCACGCGGCGCTTGGCCATCTCTTCGGCGAGGTCGTTGCCGTCGAGGAACTCCATGGCCAAAAAGAAGCAGCCGTTCTCGAGCCGGCCGAAGTCGAAGACGTCGAGCACGTTCGGGTGCTTGATGCGCGAGGCGCTGATGGCTTCTTGCTGGAAACGCGAGACCATCTCGCCGCGGTGCGCGTACTCCGCGCGCAGCACCTTGAGCGCGATGCGGCGCTCGATGGCAATGTGCTCGGCCAGGTAGACCTGACCCATCCCGCCCTCACCGAGCAGCTTGATCACGCGATAGCGCTCGGCGACGACGCTATCTATGAGTGAGTCCCTGGGGGGCGGTGCGGGCTGTATCTCGGCCAATCGTCCGCCACGATAGCCTCGTGCCTACGCCACGGCCAGAAATCTTGGCACGCGAAACTAAACCTCGGTCGAGATCGGCGTGAGCTGTTCGGCGCTCGCGGCGGCGCTCAGCCAGTCGAGGACCTGATACATCGAGTCGGTCCACGCGGCCATCGCGTCCGGCAGCTTCGCCGAGTCCTTGGCGCGAGCCACGATTTCGAGGCGGACGCAGTTCTCGCGCAGCTCGTCGAGGCACAAAGTCCCTGCGGCGCCGTTGGCGGCGTGCGCGACTCGCCCGACCTTGACCCAGTCGTCGGTGTCCGCGGCGCGGCGCCCCTCGTCGAGCAGCTCGCTCAGCGTCGGATAGCCCATCATCAAGATCTCCCCCGCGACCTCGGGGCCGAGCGCCTCGCGCAGACGCTCGAGCCAGCTCTGGGGCCGCGGGGCCTCGGCCTGCTCCGAGCTCTGCACGGTCGTGCGCTGCGCGATGCCGCCGAGCACGTTGGCCAGGTCGTCCGAACGCAGCGGCTTGCTCAGGTACTCGTCCATCCCCGCCTCGAGGCAGGCCTCGCGATCGCCGGCCAGCGCGTTCGCGGTCATGGCGATGATCGGCGTGCGCGGACGGCGCTGCTCGACCTCGACGGCGCGGATGCGGCGCGTGGCCTCGTACCCGTCCATTTCGGGCATCTGGCAGTCCATCAGCACGCAGTCGTAGGCGGTCTCTTCGTAGCGCTTCACCGCCTCGAGGCCGGTATCGACGAAGTCCACCTGGTCGGCGAGCTCGCGCAGCAGCAGCATCACCAGCCGGCGGTTGATCGGGTTGTCCTCGGCGACCAACACCTTGGACACGCGCCGCACCGGCGAGAGGCTGTTGAGCCGCTCGCTCGGCACGAGGTCGGGGCGAAACACGCGGTGCACGGCCTCGAGCAGCTGGCTCGGGCGCATCGGTCGCTCGAGCAGGCCCGCGATGCCGAGCTGCTGCAGCTCTTCGAGCGGCGGCTTTTCGTGGCCCGTGACCAACAGCATCGGCAGCGAGGCGAAGCGCTGATCGGCGCGCACGACCCGCGCCAGCATCAGGCCGTCGATGCCGGGCAGCTCGAGGTCGATCAGGGCCAGATCCGGGCGTTCCGCGCGCTGTTTGAGCTGACTGATGAACTCGCTGGCGTCGCGGCAGATCGAAGGTTCCATGCCCCAGACGGCGCACAGCTCGGCCCAGTGCTCGGCGTCGGTCTGATCGGCGACCACGATCGCCACGCGCTTGCCGAACAAGCCTTGCTCCGGCGCCTCGGTGGTCTCCTGCGAGGCTTGCAGCTCGAGCTCGACGCGAAAGGTGGTGCCCTGCCCCGGGACGGAGCTGACCGAGACGCGACCCTGCATCATCCGCGCGAGCCGCGAGCAGATCGACAGTCCGAGGCCGGTTCCGCCGTAGCGCCGCGTCATCGACACGTCGCCCTGGGAGAAGGCCTGACCGAGGTTCGTCACCTGCTCCGACGTCATGCCGATGCCCGAGTCCGAGATGTCGAAGGCGAGCCGCAGTTTGTTGCCCTCGCGACGGGTCACGAGCACGCGCACATCGACGTAGCCCTGGTGCGTGAACTTGACGGCGTTCGACACCAAATTCAGCAAGATTTGCCGGACGCGGGTCGGATCGCCGTCCACGCGGATCGGCAGATTCGGCGCGAACGAGTAGCCGATCCGCAGCTTCTTCCGCTCGGCTTCCTCGGCGAACAGCAGCACCACGTCTTCGACCAGGTTGTGGAGCGGGAACGAGAGGCTCTCGAGCTCGAGCTTGCCGGCCTCCATCTTCGAGAAGTCGAGCACGTCGTTGATCAGCACCAGCAGGCTCTCGCCGCAGGAGCGGATGGTCTCGGCGAACTCGCGTTGCTCGGGATCGAGCCGCGTCTTGACCAGCAGGTTGGCCATGCCGATCACGCCGTTCATCGGCGTGCGGATCTCGTGGCTCATGGTCGCGAGGAAGTCGGCCTTGGCGCGCGCCGCGGCCTCGGCGGCGACCGCGGTTTGCCGCAGCTGCGCCTCGGTTTCGACGTGCCAGGTCACGTCCAGGCTCAGGCTGACGACGCCGCCCCGCGCCGTGCGGCGATCGGTGGTGCGCAACCAGGTGTCGCCGATGCGCTGCACGATCGGCTCACCCAGCGCGCGCAGCGCCTCGATCCGCGCGTTCACGAACTGCTCGGCGCTCTGCCCTTCGAGGACCTGGGCGTAGCGCGCCGGGTCGGCGCTGATCGCCGCGTGGAAGACGTCGCGGATGTGCGTGCCGGGCTCGCACTTCCCCTCGGACACGCCGTACATCTCGCAGAAGCGCTGGTTGTGCGCGACCATCCGAAGCTCGGAGTCGAGCAACAAAAGCCCGGCGTCGAGCTGGTCGACCGCATCGGCGAGGTCGGGAGTTGCCACGCAGGGCACGGGGGCGCGGAGCGAGAGACCCATTCCGGACTCCGATCGGCTGATTTCGGCCAACAGTTAAGTCTTTTCGCGAGACACGGTGTAGGCGGCCGGCCCCTTAAGCGCGCGAAGGACCTCGCCGTTTCGAGCGGCAGGAGAGGCTCAGTCGATGGCAGTGCCAAGCGCCGCCGCGGGTAAGGATTCCCGCGCCCCCGAACGTCCGGAGCGACCGCTCGACGTATTGCTCGCCGAGGACTGCGCGCTCAACGCGCTGGTCGGCGGCACACTGCTCGAGCAGCTCGGGCACGACGTCACGCACGTGAGCCGCGGCTGCGACGCGATCCGCGCCTTCGAGCGCGAGGTGTTCGACATCGTGCTGCTGGATCTGGAGCTCCCGGACATGTCCGGCCTCGAGGTCGCCCAGCGAATTCGCGCAGTGCCGTCGCGCAAATACGCGCCCATCCTCGCGGTGTCGGCGCTGGTGAGCCCGGAGCGCATCGAAGCGATGTCGGCGCACGGCATCGACGGCTACATCGAGAAACCATTGCGGGCGGCGACGCTGCGCGTGATGCTCGCACGGCTGATGTCCCCCGAGGCCGCAAACCCTGCCTCGCTCCGACCGAGCCTCGACCCGCCCGTGGACGGCGAAGCGCTGTTGCAGGAAGTGGGCGGAGACCGCGAGCTCTTGTGCCGGATGCTCCATTTGTTCCGCGAACAGACGGCGAAGCTCGTGGTCGAGCTCGGCGTGGGCATCCGCTCCAAGGACGCCCAGCGGATCGGCGCGGCAGCGCACGCGCTCAAGGGCGTGATCGCCAACTTCAAGCTCGGCGGCGCCTATCACAGCGCGGCGCACCTCGAGCAGAGCTCCCGATCCGGGCAGGCCGTGGTGCCTGCGGAGTACGACCGCCTGATCACCGAGCTCGGCGCGCTGCGGCGCGAGCTGAACGCGCTCGAAGGTAGCCTGGAACGACTATGAAGGTGTTGCTGGCCGACGACGATCGCGTGTTCGTAGAGCACGTCTCCACTCGCTTGCGGGAGAAGGGTCACACGGTCACGGTCGCGGTCGACGCGATGCAGGCCTTCATGTTCGCGATGAAGAACCTGCCGGACGTGATCATGCTGGACATCAACATGCCGGGCGGCACGGGCGCCGACGTGCTGAAAAAGCTGAAGCTCTCGGCCAAAACCAGCCATATCCCGGTGGTCGTCGTGAGCTCGGAGCAGGATCCCGCGCTCGACGCCCACGTGCAGAAGCTCGGCGCGAGCCGCTTCCTCAGAAAGCCGCTGCGCTTCGACGCGCTGTACGAGGCCTTGGAGCGACAAGCGGTTGGGAATCTGCCGAAGTAGCCGGAAGACTCGGACTGAAGCGTGAGCGCTTGGGGGGCGCGGCGCGTGCCGCCCCTGTGAACACGGACAAACTTTGCCGGAACCGGCCCGCCCCCAGCGCTGAGCGCTGTTCCTAGCGTCGGGCAGTGCTAGGGTGCGGCACTCAGAGGTCCGATTCGCGGACCTGGTGTCGCTCATGATCGTCGTGATGAAGCCGCACGCGCCCGATGCCGCCATCGAGGCCGTGATCTCGTTCTTGGTCTCTGCGGGGTTCGACGTACATCGATCGAGCGGGCACGAGCGGACGATCCTGGGCGTGGTCGGGAACGTCACGGGCGACGACGTGGGCGTGATCAGCGAGCTC
This sequence comes from Myxococcota bacterium, assembly GCA_030852505.1. Taxonomy (GTDB): domain Bacteria; phylum Myxococcota_A; class Polyangia; order Polyangiales; family Polyangiaceae; genus PMG-095. The sequence goes on from JALYWZ010000351.1 coordinate 5,214, forward strand.
GAGGGCGTCACCGAGGTGGTGCGGGTGAGCGAGCCGTATCGCCTGGCCGCGCGCAGCGCCGTAGGCGCGACCAGCGTCGTGAGCGGCACGTTCGGCAGCATCGGCGGCGCCCGGCCGTGGATCGCGGTCGAGCCGGTGAGCGGCAACGACCGCGCCTCGACGGCCTCGTTTTTGAGCGGCCCCTCGCTCGTCGATCGCGGCTTCGACGCCGCGGTCTCGCGCAGCGCGAACGCCCCGGAGCCGATCGGCGGGCTCGAGCGCGTCTCCCTCGCCGCCACCGGTGCGGATCCCGGGGTGCATTTCGTGGAGCGCGTGTCCGGCTCACGCGTGGAAACCTGGATGCAGGCCGCCGAAGCCTGGCTCGAGCGCCGCTCGGACGTGGTCTTGCTCGAGTCCGGCGACGAGCAGCCGAACGGCACGCGTTCGCTCGACGTGGTCGCCCTGGCGCGAGCCCGCGAGCGCACGCATTTGCCGATCGTGGTCGATGTGCCGCGGATCGCCGGGATGGGGCGGCGCAGCGCGGCCGTGGCG
>JALYWZ010001103.1 GCA_030852505.1 Myxococcota bacterium
GCTCTTCGTGGCCGAGCCCGCGCTGCTCGTGGCTGAGCAGCACGAGCGCCGTGAGCGCGCCGGGGGTGATGGCGGTGACGCGGTTGATCTCGTCCATCACGCGGTTGGCGAGGCGGGTCACGAGGCTGCGGCGCTTGGCGGGGGTGAGCGCGGCGGTGTCGAGCTTGAGCTCGCGCGCGATCTCCGACAGATCGAGCAGCTGCCCGAACTGCAGATTGATCCGCCCGTAACGGTGGCGGAGCAGGTCGCTCGAGGCGAGCAGCCCGCGCGCGTCTTCCTTGACCTTCTCGCCGCCGCGGAGCTCGCGTTCGTAGGAGTCAGCCTCGATCACGCGCTCGTAGCCGATGCTCACGGGCACGAACAGGCACTGCCGCTCGGGCATCGACAGCGCTGCATCGACCATCATGCTGAGGATGCCGAACTTCGGCGGTAACAGCTTGCCGGTGCGACTGCGGCCGCCCTCGATGAACAGCTCGAGCGCGTAACCATCGCGGATCAGCCGGCGCACGTAGGCGTCGACCACGGCCGCGTACAGACGATCGCCGCGGAACGAGCGGCGGATGAAGAAGCCACCCCCGCGGCGGAGCACCGGACCAATCGGGAAGAAATCGAGGTTGTCGCCCGCGGCGATCAGCGGCAGCGGCAAATTCTGAGTGTTGAAGACGTAGCTCAGGATCAGGTAGTCGATGTGGCTCTTGTGGCTCGGTAACAGCACGAGCGTGCCGTCGTGCGCCGCGGCGCGCAGCCGCTCCACGTCCGACGGATCGACATCGACGCCCGCGTACATGCGCTGGAAGACGCGCTCGAGCAGGACCTCGAGGAACTTGCGCGTGGCGGTGCCCGGCGTGGCCTGAAGTCCTTCGAGCATCTCGTGCGCGCGTGCCTGGAGCGCGTAGCGGTCGGTCTTTTCATCGACCAGGTCATCGATCACGGAGCGCAAGCGCGGGCTGCGGATGATCTCCTGGCGCACGCGCTCCGGCGCCTTCTCGTCGGGGCCGGTGATGCTCTTACGCTCGCGCTCGAGGCGGCGCAGCATCGCGTAGATCAGCCGGCGCACCAACACGGCGTCGGCCTGGCCCTCCGACTCGGCCAGGAATGCCTTGAGATCGAGCGGGCCGCCGAGCTTGAGCGCGACGTGCTTGTAGTTGTAGAAAAACTGCAGAATCGTGCGCGTGGAGTTGGGCCAGGCGCGGGGGCCGAGCAGGACCGAAAGTGGATCGACTCCGCGTTTGTCCGGGAACTTCGACCACACGAACACCTGCGGCACGACGAAGATCGGCTCCTGAAAGCGGCGCTGCAGCTCGAGCAGCGCGAGCACCAGCTCGTCGCCTTCTTTCAGGCCGCGGCCGCTGCCCGCGCCGGCGGCGAGCTCGAGCACGTTGGGCGGCCGCTTGAGGAAGAGCGCCGCGGAGCCCTCGCGCGACAGGGCATCTTCCAGCTCCTGTACCGGGGTGATGCTGCGATCGGGGCGGAGCGCGTTGAGCCAGCCCTTGCCCATCGGGTTCAGGATCCAGAGCCCGAGATCGTTGACGAAGCGGATCGGCGGCAACCGGTGGCGCTTGGTCAGGTAATCGAGCGCCAAAAAATCCACGACGTTGAGGCTGCGCAGCACGTAGACCACGCGGCCGCGCTGCGAGAGCTCTCGAACCTCGCGGACCCAGGCCTCCTCGACCTGGATCTTCTCGAAGAAGCGCTGGTAGAGCGCGCGCAGCACCGGGTTCGGCGCGTACGTCTGCGTCAGCTCGCGATCCATGGGACGGGCATCATACTTGCCGCTGGCTCCGGTCGCGAGGAAGCACTAAAACCGAGCCCTTGAGAGCGATCCTGCCGTTCGTGGTGCTGAGCCTCGTGCTTGCGTTCGGCTGCCGGTCGAAGCCCGAGAAAGACGCGCCCGCGCTGGCCGGTTCGCAGGCCGTTCGCGAAGCCGAGCCCCTGCGTTGCCGCGAAGCGTCGGGCGCCGAGCTGGTGGTGCTCGGCAGCGGCGAGCCTCCGCGGCAAGCGGGAGAGGACGACGAAGAGGCGGAGGAGCTGCCGTACTCGGTGGAGCTCGGCAGCGCGCGCGCCCACGGAC
>JALYWZ010001104.1 GCA_030852505.1 Myxococcota bacterium
GGTTGGGGAGGCGCGAAGCGCCGTTGCTCCGCTGGTTGAGGCGCGAAGCGCCGTTGCTCCGCTGGTTGAGGAGGCGCGAAGCGCCGTTGCTCCGCTGGTTGAGGAGGCGCGAAGCGCCGTCTCGAAACCCGCCCTCCGAGCAACCCCCGGCCGCGGCATCCGGCCCTCGGTAGACTTGCCCTCATGGCAGATGCAACGTTCGACATCGTGAGCAAGGTCGACAAGATGGAGGCCGAGAACGCGGTCAACCAGGCGCGCAAGGAGATCGAGCAGCGCTACGACTTCAAGAACGTCGGCGCCTCGGCCGAGTGGAGCGGCGAGAAGGTGCTGCTGAAGGCGCAGACCGAGGAGCGCGTGAAGGCGGTGCTCGAGGTCGTCGAGTCGAAGTTCATCAAGCGCGGAATCACGCTGCGCTCGCTCGATGAGGGCGAGCCGTATGCGTCGGGCAAGGAGTTCCGCATCGAGATCGGCCTGAAGAACGGCATCGACAGCGAGAACGCGAAGAAGATCTCGAAGATCATCCGCGACGAGGCGCCGAAGTCGGTGAAATCGCAGATCCAGGGCGACGAGCTGCGCGTCTCATCGAAGAGCCGCGACGACCTGCAGGCCACCATGGCGCTGCTCAAGGGCAAGGACCTCGACGTCGCCCTGCAGTTCGTGAACTTCCGCTGAGCGGCGGGTCGCCCGCACGCGCCCCCGCACCGGCCACCCGCCGCTGGAACCATCTTCGGCCGTCAGAGCCACGCACGAAACTGGTTCTCGTGGCTTAACGTGGTTCTGCTGTGCGGCGGGCTGGCTTCTGGCGCACGGCGGGGAGGTCCGGTCTGCCGATCAGGGCGCGCCGAGGGCGAGTGCGGGGCACGCTCATCCGCACGAGGCGCTGCTCGATCGGCGTTTTGCGCACCATCTCACCCCAATCCCAGCGGTCGAACGCCGCAGCTTGACGTCGAATCGCGTTCTCCCGGTCCTTCTCAGCCACCACCCGGAGGGCCGCGAGTTCATCCGCGCTTCGTGCTGCTGCCCCACGCTCACCGCGCGCGTCGGGTCGAACGGTCGGCTTCATAGCGCCGAGGTACTTCTTCCTTCCATCGGCCTCGCCCACAGCTCCGACAGACGGCCACATGAAGTCCACGAACGCCTCGGTATCGAGATCGGGCAGCCAGAATCGGTGTTGCAAGACGGGCGCCTCGAAGCCGAGCTCCTCGATCACAAGCCTGCTCGCCGTTTCGAGCACCGTCTCCGATTTGGTCGTGGCACGAGCGAGCACAGCTTCAGTGCGCCTGCTGCCCGGGTATGGCAGCAGCCGCTCATGCGCGGCACGAAGGCGCGCGAGGGTGGTTCGCGGCCCGCGGGTACCTGACCTCGGCACCCAGAGCGCAGCATCAACTGCTGCGAGAGCCGCGGCCAGTGTGCCCGTGCGGCACACCTGAATCAGCGTGAACTCGATCGACGTGACGGCGCGACCATCGACCTCGGTTATCTCCGGCGCGTACGACCCGGCTATCGCAACCACACCTGGGCGACGTCTGCCGTTCCGACTGGTCGACATCACGAAGGCCTCGTCAGGCCATCGCCCATACGTCGGCAGTCCGAAGAGTGCGAGGGCCGAGAACCCGGTGAAGATGGGCGCGACCATCGCATCTGCCGTGGCGTGCACGAGGTTGAGGTGCCGCCGCTCGTCGACCAGCCAACTCGGTGTGTTCGGCGGAAGTGTGGGCGCGTACATTCCACGGCGGACCTTCGTCACTCGTCCGGACAGGATCTCTGCCCGAAACGCCGTCTTCTGGCCCGCGTCGTGCACGTCGCGCGCCCTGATCAGCCCGGAAGGCAACTGCGGATAGTCCATTGCGTCAGTGTGCCAAGGGCGAAGAGTGCATGGCCTCGTGACTCGATACCCTGTGGACTCCCCGGCGCCTATACGGCATTGTGGAGGACTCCCCGGCGCCCCCGCCCGGGCGCGCGCCCCGCTGGCGCCGATGGGTGGAACCGGGTTCGGTCGTCAGCACCACCACCCGACGTGGTTCTCGCGTCAGGCCGCGGTTCCACTGCGCGGGGCGGCACGGGGCGGCAC
>JALYWZ010001105.1 GCA_030852505.1 Myxococcota bacterium
CGCCGCTCCCCCGCGCCCGGGCGCGAAGCCTCCGGCACCCTCGGAGCAAGCTCAGCCGAAGGCGGCTCGCCCGATCGCTGCCGAACGGCCACCGGCGCCAGCCGCGGCCGCCGATCCGAAAGCTCGCGAGCTCCACGAGCGCCTGGTCGCAGCAAGCAAGGCCGCGCGGCGCCCCGCGGTGAGCCTCGAGGCGCTGGAAAAGACCATGAAGACCACCGAGGCCTCGCTCCGCGCCAAGCATCCGAATCGGCGGATCGAGTTCGACATCGTCCTCAAGGACGGCAAGCCGGTACTCAAGCCGATCGTGCGTTGACCCCGCTCGGCCGGATTGCGGGCGTCAGCTGGCGGCCGGGGCAGACTGCGATGCGTCGGGAAAGGCGTGGCCCGGCTCGACGTACACGTCGCTGTCGCAAAACACGATGGTGCAGGCGCTCTGCCCGCTTTCGCGCATACGCGCGCAGAGCTCGCTGAGCTCGGCATCGGAGTCCACGACGTCGCCCTCGATGGGCTGGCGGGTGTCGTGGTCGTACCGACAGTTATCGATGGCTACCCAGAGGCCGCGGAACTTGTTGGAGCGGCACAGCTCCGGCCAGGTCATCCTGGTGATCATAAATCGGTGTACCTTCTCGTGAGATTCCCCCTCACGGGGCACAGCGCCCAAATCGGCATTGCTCGGGGTGTTCTATGGCACGTCACGGCAAGAGCAACTGGGGCGATATGAATACAACTTCCCGACAGCGTCAAGGAGGCGCCCCGAGGGCGCCACAGTGGGAAAATATATAACTGTTCCGATTGGTTACGTCGATTTAGGTCCGAGATTTGGTGACACTGGAAGGTGCGTGAGGGCCTCGGAGGGGTCTCGCGGTGGTGGAGCGAACGGCCGTTTTCTGAGTGACCGAAGCAGCCACGCGGTTGCCTCGCGATTTCGGTCGCCGGTGCGGCGAGAAGCGCGCGAGCGCACCGACATTCCCCCACTCTCGGCGCAGGGCTTTGAAAGCATTGAAGAAGTGTAGATCCCGAAGGCTCGGGCTATCCTGACGGGGTGTCGGAGCAACTCGAGGACAAGCTCGCCGCTCTCGACGCGGCCGAAGCCGTGTTCGCGCAGAACGCGGTGCCCTACGCGCTGATCGGCGGCCTGGCTGTCGGGCTCCGCAGCGGCGCCCCGCGCGCGACGATCGACAGCGACTTCGCGATCGCCTCCTCCGTCGATCGGAACTGGCTCTGCGAGCGCCTCGCCGCCGTCGGCTTTCAAACCAAGGGCCGCTTCCGGCACACGGTGCACCTGCTGCATGGCAGCGGGGAGTCCGTGATTTTGGCATTCGATGCCCAGTTCGATCCGATGATCGAGCGGGCGGAGCAGCTGCCTTTGGGCGACATCGAGTTGCGCGTCGTCACTACGGCGGACCTTTTGGCGATGAAGCGCCGCGCCGCCGCGGACCCCGAGCGATCGCGCAGCAAGGCGCTCCGCGATCAGGCCGACATCGTGATGCTCGAAGGCGACATCCCGCCCGACTCCACGATGGGCTGGTGACCGCTATTTCTTGCAGCTCGGCGTGTCGAGCACGCCGTTCAGCCTTGCCGACCCCGCGCCCATCATCCCCGCTGCCGCGATGATGGCCTGTGCTTTCTTGCAGTCGCCCAGGTTCGCTGCGTCCTTGGCTTCAGGGTAGGCAACTCGCTGCATGGCGACCCTGCACGCTTTCTTCTTCGCGTCGTCGCTGCAGGACTGATACGAGCGCGCGGCCGCCTGGTAGTTCTTGGCGGAGACCTGGCCCTGGCAGGCGTCGCAACCGCCGCCCGCGGGTTGAGCGGGTTGAGCGGGCTTGGGCGTGGTGGTCGGCTTCGATGTTTCGGCCGGGGTTGGCGCAGCGCTCGCCACTGGCTCCGGCTCGGGAGGTGGCGTCTCGAGGGGCCCGAAGGTCGTCGCAGTCGCCGGTGCCGTGCCGGTGCCTGCCGCGGTAGGCGTGGTGGGATCCGTCGGACCGCCGAGCGCGATCTGCGGTTGGTCGTCGGTGGAGGAGCCGAGCGAGCGCGCGGCGACGATGGCGATCGCGCCGAGCAGCACGGCGC
>JALYWZ010001106.1:0-1566 GCA_030852505.1 Myxococcota bacterium
CAACACGACTCCTCCGCCCGGCGGCGGTGCTGGCGGCAATCCTCCGGTCGTCGCTGGCGGTGCTGGCGGCAATCCGCCGATCGCTGGTGGCGTACCCGGCAACGGCGGCACTCCGGTTTCCGGTGGGGCGCCGCCCGTCGCAGGTTCGGGTGGAGCTCCGAGCGGTGGCAACGCGCCCCCCGGTTACTGGACGTACAAGGACTGGCACGGTTGCGTGTGGACGGGCGTGGATATGGTCGCGAGCACCACGACCACGAACACACCCAAGGACTTCACGGCGGGCGTGACGGACGGCTCGTATTGCGTCAGCGGCAGCGTGCACGCGGACTACGACTCGGTGGCGCTGCTCGGCTTCAACCTCGCCGAGCCGATGGAGGGCGCGAACTGCGCCTACAAGCCCGTCGACGTGAACGCAGCCGGGCCGCCCGGCGTGATGCTCACCGGCACCGGCATCGCCGTGAACTTCTCGAAGAAGCTCGGCGCCACGCTGCGCATCCAGATCCAGGGTCCGGACGGCGCAAAAGATCCGAACGATCGCTGGTGTTACACGATCACCGAGCCCGCAGGTCCAGTGTTCGCGGAGTGGAGCAAGTTCAACACCGAGTGCTGGGAGGGCGGCATGGGCACGCCTCCGGCCACGAGCGGCGGCATGCTCACCGAGGACATCTCGGCGGTCGTGTTCCTCGTGCCCGGCGCCACCGCGGCCACGCCCTTCGACTACTGCATCAACGGCTTCGCCACCGGCACGAGCGCGGCGGATGCGCCCACCGGCGGCATGATGGGCGGTCCGCTCACCGGCACCATCGGCGGACCGGGCTCGACCGATCTCGACTTCCAGCGCGTGAAGATCAAGGCCGGCGGCAAGAGCTACATCATCCAGAACAACAACTGGGGTAACCCCGGCGGCAGCGATCAGACGATCACGTACAAGGACAACAGCTTCAAGATCACGAGCAGCACGGGCAGCAAGGGCGGCGACGGCGCGCCTGCGTCGTTCCCCTCGATCTTCATCGGAGCCAACGGCGACACGCAGGGTGGCTTGTTCTCGACGCGCTCGGACGACGGCTTGCCCAAGGCGATCAGCGCCATCCAGGGCATCGACACGACGTTCAAGTACAACCGCGCGAGCGGCGACTACAACGCGACCTACGACGTGTGGTTTGCGGACCCGAACGCGGAGGAGCTGAAGAAACCGTACAACGACGGCATCTCCGGCTTCCTGATGGTCTGGCTCTACAAGCCGGGCGGGAACACGCCCATCGGAGGAACTCCGACGCGCAATGGCGTCACCGTGGCCGGGGTCACGGGCAGCTGGGACGTGTATGTCGGCCCTCGTAGCGGCACGGGAACCAACCGCAACGCGCCCGTCATCTCGTACGTCGCGACCTCGCCGGTCACGAGCCTTACGTTCGACCTGAAAAAGTTCATCGACGATTCAATCGCCAACAGTCACGGGCTCAAGGCGGAATGGTTGCTCACCGACGTCTTTGCGGGCTTCGAGATCTGGACTGGAAGCGCGGCCAACGGGCTGGAGCTCACCGAGTTCAGCGCCGTGGTGCGCTGATT
>JALYWZ010001106.1:1576-2070 GCA_030852505.1 Myxococcota bacterium
CATGCAGGGCGCGTCCGGCAACGGGGTTTGGCTTTAACGTCAAACCCCGCGGATCCATTCGGTTTCGCGATCCTCGGTCGGTTTTCTATGAGGGTCTGAGAACAGGAAGGAAGGCTGCCTTTTTGTGAGTGGTGGTGGGCCCCACTGGGTACGGAACACAGAGTCCCCAGGAGGCTTTCCCTGATGTTGTCCGCTGATCGCGCAAGCTCACCCACTCTCATCCGCAGCCTCGGCTCGCAGCGACGCCGCCTGGTGGTCGCCGCCTCGACCTGGATCTTCCTGCTCGGATGTAGCGGCGAGTCCCCCTCGGATACGCCTGGTCCGATGCAACCTGTAGGCGGCGCGGCCCCGTCGGGCGGCATGGGCGGTTTACCGAGCTCGAGCACCGGCGGCGTGAAGCCAAACGGCGGCGGCGGTTCTGGCGGCGCGCCGGTTGCCACCCCCACGGGTGGTACCGTTGCGGGTCCCACGGGCGGCACGGCCACGTTCGGCGG